>CAYMAX010000004.1:0-43926 GCA_964388595.1 uncultured Muribaculaceae bacterium | reverse complement strand
CAAGAATCCTCAGGGAGGTATCATTAAACACGAAGCCGGAGTACATGTATCCAATCTGCAAGTAGTAGATCCTTCCAAGGGTGGTCCTACCAAGATAGGTCGCCGCATAGGAGAGAAAGGCAAATTGGTACGTTATGCTAAAAAATCAGGAGAGGAGATTAAGTAATGGCAAAGAAAGAACAAGCTAAGAAGGAGACTCAAGTGAGTTTGAAGGGATATGTTCCCAACCTTCAGAAGAAATACAAAAACGAAATTATCGATACCCTTACCAAACAATTCCATTATAAATCTTTGATGGAAGTTCCCAAATTGGTGAAAATCACCATCAATCAGGGTGTTGGTACCGCTACAGGAGACAAGAAACTTGTCGAAGCAGCTCAGGCAGAATTGACCACTATCACAGGTCAGAAAGCTATTACCACTTACTCTAAGAAAGATATTTCCAACTTCAAACTTCGTAAAGGCATGCCTATCGGAGTGAAAGTTACTTTGCGCAGCACCAAGATGTACGAATTTCTCGAAAGACTTATTGCTGTCTCTCTTCCCCGTATCAGAGACTTCAATGGTGTCAGCGAAAAATTTGATGGAAGAGGTAACTATACCCTCGGCATCAAGGAGCAGATTATCTTCCCTGAGATAGATATTGATAAGATTACCAAAGTGTTCGGTATGGAAATCACTTTCGTAACCTCTACAGATAAAGACGAAGAGGCTTACGCTCTCCTTCGTGAATTCGGAGTGCCTTTTAAGAATAAGAAATAACAATATAGTATGGCAAAAGAATCAATGATAGCTCGCGAAGTAAAACGGGCAAAACTATGTGCCAAATACGCTGAGAAACGCAAAGAACTCAAAGCCGCAGGAGATTGGGCAGGACTCGATAAGCTTCCCAAGAATTCATGTCCCTGTCGTAAACACAACCGTTGCTCCATCACAGGTCGTCCAAAAGGCTATATGCGCACTTTCGGTCTGAGTCGTATTCAGTTCCGTGAGATGGCAAGCCAGGGTTTAATCCCGGGAGTTAGAAAAGCAAGTTGGTAAAATAACAATTATATATTAACATTTGGATATCGGGCATCCATAGAGGTGTCGATTCTATTAAAAAACAAAACACAATGACTGATCCAATTGCAGATTATCTGACAAGAGTCAGGAATGCATATCTCGCCGGCCACAAAGTTGTCGAGATTCCCTCTTCCAAAATGAAGATGGAGCTTACTCGTATTTTACACGAGAAGGGTTACATCCTCAGTTATAAGATAGTTGAAGGCAAGCCCTTCAACTCCATAAAGATAGCCTTAAAGTATCATCCTGATACCAAACAGGCTGCCATAAGAAAAATTGAGCGTATCAGCACACCCGGTCTGAGAAGATATGTAGGTGTTGATGAGATGCCCAAAGTATTGAACGGTTTAGGTATAGCTATCATCTCTACATCGAAAGGTGTTATGACCGAAAAAGAGGCCAAAGAGCTCAAAGTCGGTGGTGAAGTGATTTGCTACGTTTATTAATGTGTAATAATTAAATATTAAGAATAATGTCAAGAATTGGAAAATTACCTGTACACCTGCCACAAGGAGTCACTGTCACAGTAGAGTCCGGCAATGTGGTAAAGGTTAAAGGACCGCTCGGAGAGATGAGTCAGAAGGTCAATCCCGATATCAAAGTCTCCGTAGAAGGGAATATTCTTACAGTGGAACGTCCCACAGACCAGCCACGCCATCGTTCTATGCACGGTCTTTATCGCGCATTGATTCACAATATGGTGGTCGGAGTATCTGAAGGATTTACCATCAAACAAGAATTTGTCGGCGTTGGTTACCGTGTTGAGGTGCAAGGTCGTATCCTTGTCATAGCACTTGGTTACTCCCACGATATTCATTTCCAGCTGCCCGTTGAGGTGAAAGGCGAAGCTGAACCTGTAAAGAAGGGCCAGAACCCTGTTCTCGTCCTTAAGAGTTGTGACAAACAGCTTGTTGGACAGGTGGCTGCCAAGATTCGTTCACTTCGCAGACCCGAACCTTACAAAGGCAAAGGTATTAAGTTTGTTAATGAACAACTTCGTCGTAAAGCCGGTAAGTCGGCCAGCGCTAAATAATAAGGAGAAGAAGATATGGCAATTAGTAAAATCGAAAGAAGACAAAGAATACGTCATCGTATTCGCAAGGTCGTCAATGGCACAGCCGAGAGACCCCGTATGTCGATATTTAGAAGCAATAAACAGATCTATGTACAGTTTATCGATGATGTAAATGGTGCCACTTTGGCTTATGCTGCATCTACCGATAAATCGCTCGTCGAAGCTGTAAAAGGCAAAAACGGTGTTGAGGTAGCCAAATTGGTTGGTAAACTCGCTGCTGAACGTGCCTCAGAAAAAGGTATCTCCGTAGTATCATTTGATCGTGGAGGTTATCTATATCACGGAAGAGTTAAAAGTTTGGCCGATGCCGCTCGTGAAGGTGGCCTTAAATTCTAACAGACTATGGCAGATATTAATGTAAAGAAAGTTAAAACTACCGATCTCGAATTGAAAGACAGATTGGTATCAGTTCAAAGGGTTACCAAAGTAACCAAAGGTGGACGTCATTTCAGTTTTGCTGCAATAGTAGTTGTAGGAGACGAGAAAGGTGTCGTAGGTTATGGACTTGGCAAAGCCAATGAAGTAACCACCGCAATATCCAAGGGTATTGAGGACGCCAAGAAAAATCTGGTGAAAATTCCTCTCAACAAAAAGACTATTCCTCATCAGCAGGAGGCCAAATTCGGAGGTGCCAGAGTATTTATGAAACCTGCAGCTCCCGGTACCGGAGTAAAGGCCGGTGGTGCTATGCGTGCAGTATTTGAATCAGTAGGTATTTCCGATATATTGGCTAAGTCCAAAGGTTCTTCCAACCCTCACAACTTAGTTAAAGCTACCATAGCTGCACTTGTGCAGTTGAGAGATGCTTATACTGTAGCCGGTGTTCGTGGTATTCCTATGCAAAGAGTATTTAAAGGTTAAGGAGGGATATTGATATGGCAAAAGTTAAAGTAACACAAATCAAGAGTAAAAACGGTGCCACCAAGAGACAGAGAGAAAATCTCATCTCTCTCGGCATCCACCGTATGCATCAAACAGTAGAGCTTGAGCTCAATCCTGTAAGTCAGGGTATGATCAATAAAGTTCTGCATCTTGTTAAAGTTGAAGAAATAAGCTAAGGAGATTTAAGAGATGAAATTAAATAATTTAACACCAGCAGCAGGCTCTCGCGGAAGAGAGAAACGCATAGGTAGAGGTCAGGGCTCCGGCCATGGTGGCACATCCACACGTGGTAGTAAAGGTGCTCAGGCTCGTTCCGGATATTCCCACAAAAGAGGTTTTGAAGGTGGTCAGATGCCTATTCAGAGACGTATGCCCAAATTTGGGTTCAAAAACCCCACCAGAGTTGAGTACAAAGCTGTCAATCTTGCTACTCTCCAAGTTTTAAGTGAAAAGAGGAAAACTGACACTATCACATTTGAGACATTGCTCGAAGCAGGACTTGTTTCCAAAAACGACAATGTAAAGATTCTTGGCAACGGAGAGCTTACCGTCAAGTTGAATGTGTCGGCTAATGCTTTTTCAAAATCTGCAATTTCAAAGATTGAGGCGTTGGAGGGTAAAGCAACCATAATCTAAATCAGTAATGAAAAAATTCTTCGAAACCATAAAAAACATCTTTAAGATAGAAGAGCTCCGCAAGAGACTTGGTTACACATGCTTGCTATTGTTGGTATATCGTCTTGGAAGTTTTATCGTACTTCCCGGTATCGACCCCACGATGCTTGCAAATCTGCAAAATCAAGCTTCTTCTGGTCTTCTTTCTTTGTTGGATATGTTTTCCGGAGGTGCTTTCGGCAATGCATCAGTTTTTGCACTCGGTGTGATGCCATACATCTCTGCTTCCATCGTTATCCAGCTTTTGGGAGTTATGATTCCATACTTCCAGAAAATGCAGAGAGAAGGTGAGAGTGGTCGTAGAAAGATGAACCAATGGACACGTTATCTGACCATTGCCATCATTCTTATCCAGGGACCTGTCTATATCACCAATCTTCATTCACAGTTACCTCAGTCTGCATTTCTATTACAAGGTTTTTCATACAACATCTTTGCGACCATAGTACTTCTCGCAGGTTCTATGTTCATAATGTGGCTCGGCGAACGTATCACCGACAGAGGTATCGGCAACGGTATTTCTCTAATCATCATGATAGGTATCATCGCCCGTCTTCCTTTCGCAATATTTGCAGAAGGTGCAGCCAGATTCAATCAGAATACAGGCGGTGTGCTTATGTTCATTGTTGAGCTTGTCATTCTGTTCTTGGTTTTCGTGGCCACTATCGCTTTGGTACAAGGCCAGCGCAAAATTCCTGTACAGTATGCCAAAAGAGTTGTTGGTAATAAACAATACGGTGGAGTTCGTCAGTATATTCCTTTGAAGATAAACGCGGCCGGCGTTATGCCGATTATCTTCGCTCAGACACTGATGATGTTTCCTCTCTTCCTGTCTCGTTTCGACGCTTCAAGAGGATTGGCAGCAACACTCAGCAACTACACCGGTTTCTGGTACAATTTTATTTTCGCTCTCTTGGTAGTGATTTTCACTTACTTCTATACAGCAGTAACTGTCAATCCTACTATTATGGCGGAAGAGATGAAAAAGAACGGCGGTTTTATTCCCGGTATCAAACCCGGAAAGAAGACAGCCGATTATCTTGATTCAATAATGTCCCGTATCACCCTTCCCGGTTCCATTTTCTTGGCCATCGTGGCGATACTTCCGGCATTTGCGATGATGTTAGGAATAAACAATCAGTTCGCTCATTTCTATGGCGGTACCTCTTTGCTTATTCTTGTAGGAGTAGTGCTTGATACGCTTCAGCAGATTGAATCCTACCTGCTAATGCGCCACTACGACGGTTTGATGAAGACCGGACGACTGAAAGGGCGTTCCGGTATGTAATCCAAAGTTCTTTGAGTATGATAAGAATTAAAACCCAAGAAGAAATAGAGATTCTCAGAGAGAATGCTATACTGGTCTCCAAGACATTGGCGGAAGTAGGAAAGCATATTGTTCCCGGTGTGACAACAATGGAACTTGATAAATTAGCCGAAACTTTCATACGCGACAACGGTGCAGAGCCCGGATTCTTAGGTTATGGCGGATTCCCCTTTACACTTTGCCTCTCAGTCAACGATGTGGTGGTTCATGGTTTTCCATCGGACTACAAACTCGCAGAGGGAGACATTATTTCCGTTGACTGCGGGACTGTATATAAAGGTTATTATGGTGATTCTGCTTACACTTTCCCTGTGGGAGAGGTTAGCAAAGAGACCCGTTTGTTGCTTGATGTGACAAAAGAATCTTTATATCGCGGCATAGCTCAGGCAGTCGCCGGTAACAGATTGGGGGATATAGGCCACGCTATTCAGTCTTATATAGAAGGTTTTGGCTTCTCTGCAGTTCGCGAGATGGTAGGTCACGGGATAGGCACCAACATGCACGAATCCCCCGAGGTCGCCAATTACGGAATGGCAGGAAGAGGCAAAAAACTTCTAAAAGGGATGACCATCTGCATAGAGCCAATGATCAATGCGGGAGACAAAGCTATCTATCTTCATGAAAATGGGTGGGCAGTGAGTACTCTCGATAAGAAAAATTCAGCTCATTTTGAGTTGACTGTGGCTGTAGGCGAAGGTAAAGCGGACGTTCTATCTACTTTTGAATTTATAGAAGGAGTTAAGCACAACTATTAAAATTATAAGGAGTATTAATACACTATGCCCAAACAAGCTGCAATAGAGAAAGAGGGAACTATCATCGAAGCCTTGTCCAATGCGATGTTCAGAGTCGAATTGGATAATGGTCATGTAGTTATAGCCCACATCTCCGGCAAGATGAGGATGCACTACATTCGTATCCTGCCCGGCGATAAAGTCAGAGTTGAAATGTCTCCTTATGATTTGTCAAAAGGAAGAATTTCTTTCAGATACAAATAAAACAACACAATAATGAAAGTTAAAACATCCATTAAGAAGCGTAGCGAGGATTGCAAAATAGTAAAACGCAAAGGTCGTCTATATGTTATTTGCAAAAAGAATCCTAAATTCAAAATGCGCCAAGGATAATTTAAATTTGTAATACAATAAAGTAATAAGAATATGGCACGTATAGCCGGAGTTGATTTACCCAAAAACAAGCGCGGAGAAATAGGCTTGACCTATATCTACGGCATCGGTCGTAGCTCTTCCAGAAAGATACTTTCCACCTGCGGTATTGATTTCAATACCAAAGTAAGTGACTGGAATGACGACCAGATCAGTGCTATCAGAAACATGATTTCTGATAAGTATAAAATCGAAGGTGAACTTCGTTCATCTACTCAGTTAAATATCAAACGTCTGATGGATATCGGATGTTACAGAGGAATTCGTCACCGTATAGGTCTGCCTGTCCGCGGTCAGAGTACCAAGAACAACGCACGTACCCGTAAGGGAAGAAAGAAAACTGTAGCTAATAAGAAGAAAGCAACCAAATAACCTTGATTGATTATGGCAAAGAAAACAGGAACAGCAAATAAGAAAAGAGTTGTCAAAGTAGACGCTTATGGAGAAGCTCATATCTCCTCTACTTTCAACAATGTTATTGTAACGCTTACCAATAGCGTAGGTCAGGTTATCAGTTGGTCATCTGCAGGTAAGATGGGCTTCAGGGGTTCCAAGAAAAACACCCCTTATGCTGCCCAGGTAGCCGCTGCAGACGCTGCAAAAGTAGCTTATGATTTAGGATTGCGTAAGATAAAAGCTTACGTCAAAGGTCCCGGAGCAGGACGTGAGTCCGCTATCCGTACTATTCATGGTGCCGGCATCGAAGTGACCGAGATTGTCGATGTCACACCTCTACCTCACAACGGCTGTCGCCCCAAAGGACGTCGTAGAGTATAATTTTTCTAACAGATTAAAAAATATTTGATATGGCAAGATATACAGGGCCCACAACTAAAATAGCCCGCAAATTCGGCGAACCGATATTCGGAGCGGATAAATATTTTGAAAAGAAAAATTATCCTCCCGGACAGCACGGAATGGCCAAAAAACGTAAAAAAACATCAGAGTACGGCACTCAGCTCAAAGAGAAGCAGAAAGTTAAATATACTTATGGCGTACTTGAGAGACAGTTCCGCAACCTTTATGGCAAGGCTCACAAGATGAAAGGACGTACAGGTGAAAACCTTCTTTTCCTTCTCGAATCGAGACTTGACAACTTAGTCTATCGTATGGGTATTGCCCCTTCACGTGCAGCTGCAAGACAGTTGGTAACACACTGCCACATAGTTTGCAATGGCGAAGTTTGCAATATTCCTTCCACTATCATCAAACCCGGTGACGTTGTGGGAGTTCGCGAAAGATCCAAGAGTCTCGAAGTGATCCAGAACAATGTATCAGATACTGTTAAGTATCCCTGGATTGAATGGAACGCATCTGAAGTGTCAGGTAAATATCTCAATTATCCAGACAGAACCGAGATACCTGAGACTATAAATGAACAGTTAATCGTCGAATTGTACTCTAAACAATAATTCAAATAATATGGCAATTTTAGCATTTCAAAAACCAGATAAGGTAATAATGCTCGATGCTACGGACACTTTTGGTCGTTTCGAGTTTCGCCCTCTTGAACCTGGGTACGGCACCACCATTGGTAACGCACTGCGTCGCATTCTTTTATCTTCTTTAGAAGGATTTGCCATCACCTCTATCAAAATCGAGGGTGTGGATCATGAATTTGATACCATCCCCGGAGTCATAGAGAGTGTAGTTGATATTATTCTCAATCTGAAGCAAGTACGTTTCAAGAGAGAAGTTAAGACCGAAGAGGGAGAGACAGTCAATGTATCTCTCACCGGAAAAGGAAATTTTACTGCAGAGGATATCTCCAGAAGCCTTTGCAACTTCTCCGTTCTAAATCCCGATCTTCACATCTGCTCTATGGAACCTACCGTTAAGCTCAACATCGAGCTGAAGATAGGGAAAGGGAGAGGATATGTTCCATCCGAAGAGAATAAAGTCGATAATGCCCCCATCGGCACTATCCCCATCGACTCAATATTCACCCCCATCAAGAATGTCAACTATTCTGTTGAGGATTATCGTGTAGAGCAAAAGACAGACTACAACAAACTTATTCTTGAGATTACCACCGACGGATCTATTCATCCCAAGGAGGCTCTAACCGAAGCAGCTAAGATACTTATCTATCATTTCATGCTTTTCTCAGATGAAAAAATCTCTCTTGAGACCACCCCTGAAAAGAATACAGCCGAAGTGCTTGATGAAGAATCTCTACGTATGCGCCACCTTCTTCTCACCAAACTCTCCGATATGGAACTTTCAGTGAGAGCTCTCAATTGTTTGAAAGCTGCCAACATCGAAACATTTGCCGACCTTGTTTCTCACCAGAGAGCAGAACTTATCCGTTTCAGAAATTTCGGAAAGAAATCTATGAACGAGATAGATGTTCTTATGGACAGAGTTAAACTCAATTTCGGTATGGATGTTACCAAATACAATATTGAAGTTAAAAAGAAAATAGAAGAAAATGAGGCACAATAAGGGATTCAATCATTTAGGTCGTCAGAGCGGTCACCGCAAGGCTATGTTGGCCAATATGGCTACATCATTGATTATGCAAAAGCGCATTGAGACTACTCTTGCTAAAGCTAAAGCACTTAGAGAGTATGTCGAACCGCTTATTACCAAATCAAAAGACGACTCTACCCACTCACGTCGTATGGTATTTTCATACCTAAAGCAGAAAGAAGCAGTTACCGAATTGTTTCGCGTAGTCGCTCCCAAGATAGCTGACCGCCCGGGTGGATATACACGTATTATTAAAACAGGATTCAGAGCAGGTGATGCTGCAGATACAGCTATCATCGAATTCGTTGATTTCAATGAAGCCGCTCTCGGTATCGTTAAGAAAGACGAGAAGAAAGTCACCACTCGCCGCTCTCGCTCCAAGAAAGCAACTGCTGAAGCAGAAGGAACAGTAACTCCCGAAGCTCCCGAAGTCGTTGCAGCAGCTCAGGCTACAGAGGGTGAGGCAGCAGTTGAAGAAGCAGCTCCCAAGGCAGCTCCTAAAGCAGCAGCCAAGAAAGCTCCTGCCAAACCAAAAGCAGCCAATCTGACTCCCAAAGCTCCCAAAATCTCTTCTCGCGCAGCAGCTCCTAAAAAAGCAGCTCCGAGAAAGACACAAGGCAAATAATAATATCTTACAAACTTTTCGGAGGCCCACCGTTAGTGTGACCCCCAAAAAGTTTAGAGGATTAGCATTAATACATTTATTGGTAAAGAGTTCGGTATTGCGCCGGACTCTTTCCTTTTATTTATAGCCTCAGTCATGTAGTCATGTTGGCGATGAGCCGGTCAGTCGCTAATCAGTCGTCCCCGGCAATCTGTCCTTGATCGTCCCCGGCAATCTGTCCTTGATCGTCCACGGCAATCTATCTTTGACCGCCCCCGTCAATTGATTCTTCGAGGCTCGACTCATCGCTCGCCAGTCTCAGAATTCAATTTGCCGATGGGCTTTGAATGGCTTGATTGACTGACTGATTCGGCAATCTATCCTTGGTTGCCCCCGTCAATTGATTCTTCGAGGCTCGACTCATCGCTCACTGGTCTTTGAGATAACAAAACCCCGGAAGTTGAATAAAAAACTTTCGGGGTTAGGACCATATCGATGGACCTCTTTTTGTATTAGCTACTCAACATACTTTTTGCAGCAGCATCCTGCAAGACCTTTCCATACTCCGGCTGCGAGGAATGAACCTACGAAGGGAGCGACGATAAAGAGCCATAGTTGACGAAGGGCTTCTCCTCCCTGGAAAAGGGCCGGTCCTATGCTACGGGCAGGGTTGACAGAAGTGCCGGTGATAGGAATACAGACAATGTGAATCAGTACGAGTGTGAGGCCGATAGCCAGGCCTGCTAGTGAAGAATTGCCTTTTTCTTTGTCGGTCACGCCGAGAACTACAAGGACGAATATGCAGGTGAAGAGAGCTTCCGCGATGAATGCTACCCACCAAGCTGTGGTAGGTGCATAAGCGTTTGCTCCGGTCATTGTTCCTTCAGGAGCTACTGCAAAGCCCTGAACCATAGCATAAAGAATAGCTGAGGCGATGATGGCTCCGATTACTTGGAAGACCATATACCAAAGGGCGTCTTTGCCACTGATTCTGCCTGTAAGGAGGCATCCGAGAGTGATGGCAGGATTGATGTGACATCCTGAGATGCCGCCGATGGCGTATGCCATTGCTACTACTGAGAGGCCGAAAGCGAATGCTACGGTCAAAACTTGTGCGGTGGTGCCACATCCTCCGTTGAAGATGGCGCTTCCACAGCCAAGAAGAACGAGAACCATCGTCCCAAACATTTCTGCAAGATATTTTCTCATATTTTTGATTTTTTTGCGCTTTCGCGCTGATTAATAAATGATTCGTATATGTAGTTTACGGCTGCTTCGGATGGGTGTAAGGTGTCTTGGTCGTACCATGAAAAGTCGCGCAGGGTATCGATCATTATCTCGTAAGAAGGAAAATAAGATATCTGCTCGGGAAATTCTTTTTCCAGACGATCGATGGCGAGCAGCAGGGTTGCTTTGGAGATTTGGTTGCCGTGCAATCCCTCTTTGGTGTATCTGATGGGAGAGACTGTGAATATCCATTGTCTTTTTCGCCCATCGCGGGTGAAGCCTTGTTCTCTGATGATAGGGGAGGTCAGTGCGACTATCTCTTCTATCGGCAGGAACTCCCTGCGAAATTCCGAAGCGGGATGCTTATGGCAATTCGAAACGATAATATCTCTCTCGATATGACGAAAAACCCAGGCAGTTCCATAAGTGATAATCACGGTAGATGCCTCTGCGAAATACTCACGGGCTTTGAGCAATTCAGCATTGGCATTGGCAAGAAATTCTTTTTTGTCGGGGCGAGTGAAGGAGCCGTGGTGGAAGAAAGAGACAAATCCGCCGATGCAGGGAGCGATAGGTAGGTGCTTTTCGAAGGCATCATTAGTGACGCAGAGAGTTGCATCCGGACGAGGACTGCAGGGAGCGATAGGTCGGTGCTTTTCCGCAGCATCATCAGCATCGGGGAGTGTTGTGTCGGAAAGAGAGGCTTTCTTGCGTGAGTGATAGAGTGGGTCGCGAAGGACAATGTCTTTTTCAGAAAAAAGATAGTCGGAGGAAAGAAGCCGAAGTGAAGTGGCGATGGAAGCGGGATTGTAGAGCACTCCGAAGGGATTTATGAAAATGTCGTAGCTGGCGTTTTTCATTTTCTCCCCAATCTCTGCAGAGAAGCAGGAGCCTATTGATAATATCTTTTCCCCTTTAGGAATAGAAAACATGTCGCAAAAGTAGGGAATTATTGGAAAAATGAAATAATAGATACATAAAATATGGAAAAGTATTACTTTTGCAGGATAAAAAAATAACAAAATGAAACGTATCTTAGTGGTAGGTGCCGGTGGGCAGATAGGCACAGAATTGGTTCCCCATCTCCAGAAATTATATGGTCAGGATAATGTAGTAGCAGCAGATTTGAAAGACGAAATGGTCGCCAAACTGAGTCATTTCGCTATCGCAGAGAAATTGGATGTTTTGGATTTCAATTCCTTTGGAGAGATGGTGAAGAAATACAAAATCGACTCCATATTCAATCTCGTGGCTCTTCTTTCTGCCACAGGCGAGAAAAATCCTGAGTTGGCTTGGAAAATCAATATGGGTGCTCTGCTCAATTCTCTGACTCTTGCCAAAGAATTCAAGACATCGATTTTCACCCCGAGTTCCATAGGTGCTTTCGGTGTGAGCACTCCCCATGATATGACACCTCAAGATACCATTATGAGACCCGATACTATGTATGGTGTCTGCAAAGTTACCGGCGAGATGTTGTCTGATTACTATCACATGAGATTTGGCGTAGATGCCCGCAGCGTTCGTTTCCCTGGGATTATCTCCAATGGAGCTATGCCGGGTGGCGGTACCACAGACTATGCAGTGGAGGTCTTCTACGAAGTGCTTAAGAGCGGTCATTATACTTGTGCAGTGCCTCAGGATTCATATATGGATATGCTTTATATGCCCGATGCACTCAATGCAGTCACTACTCTTATGGAAGCAGACCCCAAGAAGCTTATCCACAGAAACAGTTTCAATATCACTTGCATGAGTTTCTGTCCTAAGGAACTTTTCGAAAAGATAAAAGAACGTATTCCCCAATTTACATACGACTATGATGTCGATCCTGTAAAGGCAGCGATAGCAGATTCATGGCCTAATATGATGGACGATAGTTGTGCACGTGCAGAATGGGGTTGGAATCCTAAATGGCACATTGATGCCATGGTGGACGATATGCTCGCAGCTATTCGCAATAAGCTGCAAAAATAAGCACTCTTCTCTGAAATTTTATTTGGGAGCCAGCCGGTACAATACGGCTGCTATGATGGCGTAGAGTATGTTGGGCGTCCAGATGGCCAGTGCCGGTGGTAGTGTGTCTGTAATCACGAACATCTGACTGAATCTTTGGAAGAGGATGTAGGAGAAGCTCAATGCTATACCAATACCAAGATTGAGCCCTATCCCTCCTCGACGCTTTTTGGAAGAAAGCGAGACCCCTATGATGGTAAGAATGAATGCCGAGAAAGGCATTGCAAAGCGGGTGTGCTTCTCTATCAGAGAATATTTGACCATACTGTCACCACGGAGCTGCTGCATCTCTATAAGGTCTTTCAACTCGAAATAATTGAGCGTCTCCACAGTGTTCTGTCTTCGATAGAAATCCTCAAGTTTGAGGCCGATGACAGTATCAAGTTCGTCTCCCATTTGGAGAGTCTCGTTGTTGTCATCATAGTTGCGAATGAAATAATCGCTCAATTTCCACCCTGTAGTCAGAGAGTCCCATGTGGCACTTCCGGCCGATATTTTGGAGACGAGTTCGTTGTCATTGACAGTTTCCAATGTAAATCGATATGCGGTGTTGTTCCATGTGCTGAATGACTCGACATAGACAAATTCCCCAGGTGAGATTTGATAATGTATATTGCGCGAGGTGTTGTAGAAGCGTCCCCCATTGATATATTTATCCTCAAAAGCAAGCCTCGTCTTATTGGCATCAGGTATGATGAAAAGGTTGAGAGTGAGACTGAAAGCGGCAATCAACGCAGCAGAGAGTATGTAGGGGTACATCAGTCTGTTAAAACTTATTCCCCCCGAAAGCATTGCTACAATCTCGCTGTTGGAAGCGAGTTTGGAAGTAAAGAAAATCACTGTGATAAATACAAACAGTGCAGAAAACATATTGATGAAATAGGGGATGAAGTTGGCGTAATAGAGAAAAATAATCTCGTTGAGGGGAGTATGATTATCTACGAAACTATCGATTTTCTCACTGATGTCGAAGATGATGACTATACCGATAATCAGCAACAACGCCACCAAATAAGTTCCTATGAACTTTTTGATGATGTATTTGTCGATAATGGTAATTTTTAAATTCATCTTCTGCCGATTAAATTCTCTGTGCCAATTTTTTGACCATAGTCTCTTTCCAGGGGAGGAAGTCACCCTCCTCGATGTGCTTTCTTGCCGCCGTGACAAGAGCAAGGTAGAAAGCGAGATTGTGCTCACTTGCTATCTGCGCTGCAAGCATCTCTGAGGAGATAAACAGATGGCGAAGGTAAGCTTTTGAATAATATTTGTCAACAAACGAAGTCCCATTTTCATCAATGGGTGAGAAATCCTGTGCCCATTTTTCATTTTTGATATTGATCTTGCCCTCAGATGTGAAGAGCATGCCATTGCGTCCGTTGCGAGTAGGCATCACGCAGTCAAACATATCAATGCCTCTTGCAATCCCTTCCAAAAGATTTTCAGGAGTGCCGACACCCATAAGATACCGCGGTTTGTCAAGTGGAATGATGGGATGTACCACTTCTATCATCTCATACATCTTCTCGGTGGGTTCCCCAACAGAAAGGCCGCCGATGGCATATCCATCCCTGTCAAACGACACAGCGTGTTCTGCAGCTCTACGCCTGAGGTCGGGATAAACACACCCCTGAATAATGGGGAAAAAAGATTGTGAATGACCATATAGGGGAGAAGTCGCATCGAAATGTGCAATTCCCCTTTCAAGCCATTTCTGCGTGAGAAGCAGCGACTCCTCTGCATACTTGTGGTCTGCATCTCCGGGGGTACATTCATCCAAGGCCATAATAATGTCGGCCCCAATAATGCGCTGTGTATCAACATTATTTTCGGGAGTGAAAATATGTTTGGAGCCGTCTATATGGGAGCGGAAAGTGCACCCTTCGGGGGTGAGTTTTCGATTTTCAGCTAAAGAAAATACCTGATAACCACCACTATCAGTGAGAATGGGCTTGTCCCAATGAATAAACCGATGCACCCCTCCGCATTGGCGAAGAGTATCCATCCCGGGGCGGAGATAAAGATGATAGGTGTTGTTGAGGATAATCTCTGCGTGAATGTCATCTACAAGGTCTCTATGGTAAACACCTTTCACCGAACCTACTGTACCGACAGGCATAAAAATGGGGGTCTGTATCTTGCCATGGTCAGTGGTCAGAACTCCTCGTCTTGCACAGCAAGATGAATCGGTCTTCAACAATTCAAATTGCATCTTTTATTTCTTTATTATGGCCTGCAAACACAAGAGCGTCGGCAGGGTGATTGAATGTGAGTGTAACAGTATCGGAAACAGTATAATTGAGGGTAGCTTTCCAAAGTGCATCAAACACCACATTGTCTGTGGGATATGCAAGTCCGTGGGAAGAGATAGTGACAGATGAATCAAATGCGAAAATGGAAACAGGTGTATGAACCGGAAAATGAAGAGTGGAAGTATCTCCGATATAGAAGAATCTGCCATGGTCGGTAATCATAGAGACAGAAGATGTGGCAATATGCAGCGAATCAAGTCTGTGGGCATACTGCACCAGAAGTGAAATGTTGCCAAGAGTGTGGTCCTCTCGCTTTCCTGTCCCTCCGAGAATGGTAATGGAGACACTATCCTCTTTGGAAGAAGATATCAGTGAGAGCACCAGTTCGAAGGCTTTGGTCATATCGTTGGTTTGCTGGTCGGGACAAGGAGAGATAATATTTGCAAAAAGTGCAGAATCTTCGGGAGAGATGGAGTCCATATCTCCTGTGATATAATCCGGGATGCGAATCGCCTTCAATGACTTGATGGCGCCGTCGCAGCAGACCACCACATCACTCTCCTTCAGCACCTCTAAAGGGCAAGGGGAGGTAGGGAAATCCCCGTCTGCCACGATGGTATATTTTATATTATGCTTCTCGCTCATTATTCAAACTTTACTCCGGTCCAATCTCCGTGCCATCCTGCAAGAAATTCAGATGCCTTAAGCCGTTTTCTGCCTGCCACCTGCAATTCGGTGATATCGAGGCAACCGCTACTACAATACACGCGCAATATGTTTTTGCCGTCCGAGAATATGCTTCCCACCGGTTTTTTTTTCTTATCGCACTCTTCCGGTAGATGGGATGAAAATATCTTCACTTCGATGCGTCTGCCCTGAGCTACAAGTACTGAATGAGCTGCAGGATAGGGGCTCAGCCCTCTGATGAGATTGTGAATTCTCTCTGAGGAAGCAGACCAGTCGACGGCAGTATTTTCACGAGTCAGTTTGGGAGCGGGAGATGCATCTGCAGATGATTGAGGGGAAGAAATCACATTGTCGGAGGCGATGGCATCCACGGTTCTGGTCACTAACGATGCACCTGCCTCTGCAAGTTTGTCGTGTAGGGTTTCTACATTGTCAGAGGGCAAGATGGGTATGTCCTGCATGTAAATGACGGCCCCGGTGTCTATCTTCTCATCGAGAAAGAATGTAGTTACTCCGGTCATAGTCTCTCCATTGATGATAGCCCAATTGATGGGTGCAGCTCCACGATAGCGAGGGAGCAAAGATGCGTGCAGATTGAAAGTTCCTTTGGGAGGCATTGCCCACACTTGCCGGGGTAGCATACGAAAAGCCACAACAACGAATAAATCTGCTTTCAGAGCAGATAGCTCATCGAGAAAAGCGGGGTCTTTCAAGAGTGCAGGCTGGAGAATGGGTATATCAAGTTTATTATCGATGACATATTGCTTTACTGCGCTGCAGTGGAGGTCGAGACCTCTTCCGCTCGGCTTATCGGGCACGGTAACTATCCCCACGACATCATACTTCTCGCCAATCAACCTCTGAAGAGAGGAGACTGCGAAGTCCGGTGTCCCCATAAAGACTATTTTGAGTTTATTTGCGACGTCCATTTTTGAAATGAGATGATACTTTGCGGAAAAATGTTTTACCAGGGAGCATATATGATTCGAGATTGAAAATAGAGGAGTCTTTGGTTGACTTCCAAGTCAGAAATATCCCGATGGGAAGAAGTACTGCTGTCGATATGAAAGCTCCCATGGCTGGGGTGATGGCACCATCTCTGGCAAGTTTCTTACCTGATATATCTACCACCCAATAGAGTACGAAGAAGAGAGCGGAGATGATGACGGGAGTGCCCAATCCACCCTTTCTGATGATGGCCCCGAGTGGTGCTCCTATAAAGAAAAATATAAGGCAGGCGAAAGAGAGGGTAAATTTACGATACGATTCGATATCTATTCTTCGCAAGAAAAAAGTGTATTTCTGGGTATCTCTTTCGAAAGACTGGAGGGTAGAGATGGCTACCTTGTTGGAGGCTATCGCCTTGTTGACTGCCTCCAGTTGGTCATTGGCAGACAGCACTGTGGTAACGGTGTCGAGTCTTGCTTTTTTGACGAGATTTTTGTTGCGGGCAGTATCGAGTTGTAATGCATTATTGAGCCCTATCCCGTAAATGATTCTTCTCTGCTGCTCATTGTACTGAATATCGTAAAGATTGCCGATAGAGTCCCTGTCTTTGCGAAGTCGGGACAAATCTTTGGCCATCACCTCATTGCCATATCTTGATTCGTCAGATTTCTGAAATGCGTAATTTTCCAATGGGATAACTATCTCCTGTCTTTCGAAATTGACCTTCCTGAGCACAAATGAGGTGTCTCGGTAGTTTAAATTATTGTCTTCATCGTACGATATTCCGTGATAGAGGGTGAAGATCACTGCACTCTTGTCGGGAGTCGATTTAATCGAACCGCTGTCTGCCACCGCGAGGGAGATATTTCCTTTGGAAGCTGTATGATTGTAGACCATAACGTCATACATCATACCTGTATTGCTATTGCGGTCATTGATTCTCAAAGTGTACCCATCTATGCCATTGTAAAATGTGCCGGTGGGGATTTTGATCTCTCCTTTTGTACGGCCGATGTCATACTGGAGTGTGTATATTTTGTTGTAAGCTATCGGAATCAGATTGTTGGAGACAAAAAAGGCTGCGATGCTGATGATTACAGATACATAGATAAGAGGGTGCAATATTTTTTGAAGGGAAATGCCTGCTGCCTTCATAGCGAGAAGTTCATTATTCTCTCCCATACTTCCCAAAGTCATGATGGAGGCAAGAAGGGTAGCCAGAGGCATAGCCAAAGGGAGAATCGTGGCAGAGCCCCATCCCAAATATTCCATTATCACCCAGAAACTCAAACCTTTGCCGACGAGGTCATCTATGTAAAGCCATAAGAACTGCATTACCAGAATGAATACTACTATCAGGAAAGTCAGTAGAAACGGACCTAAAAAAGAGATGAGTATGAATTGATTGAGTTTCTTCACTAATAAAGCTCTCTATTAATAACCGGAAGCGATTTCTATCATCCTGCTCAAGGCCTCAGGAATGGCATCAATATTTTTTCCACCGGCAGTGGCGAGGAAGTTTTGTCCTCCTCCACCTCCGTTGATGAGTTTGGCAGGCTCCTTAATGTCTCGGCCTGCATTGGCCCCAAGCTTGATGAGGTCTTCTGTGTACATCATTATCAGGTTGCCCTTCTTGTCGGGAGTGACGTAAGCCCCCACGAGGGAAGCATTGTCAAATTCTTTATAGAGTTCGAAAGCGACATCTTTGATAATCTCAGGTCTGAGCATCCCCCTCGCCACGAAAATTCTTGTCCCGTTGATAATCTTGCTGTTATCTATGAGGGTCTTTTTCAGAGAGGCTATTCTTTCGAGAGAAGCCTCATCCATAGCCTTGCGGAACTCTTCGTTTTCAGTCATCATTTTCTGAATACTGCTGATGACATTAGGAGAGTTGCCGAGTATCTCACGAGCCATCTTGAGCTGACTTTCCAGGTCATCAAACATAGACTCTACATATTTACCGGTAATACCTTCGATACGCCTTATTCCTGCTGCCACAGCCGATTCAGATATGATTTTAAACATTCCGATGTTGCCGGTAGAGTGGACATGGGTACCTCCGCACAATTCCACAGAATCTCCAAATCTGATAACTCTCACTGAACTGCCGTATTTCTCTCCAAAAAGGGCCATTGCTCCCATTTCTTTTGCTTTCTCGATAGGAACATCTCTAAATTCCTCTTTCGGAAGGTCTTTTCTAATCATACTGTTGACCATTCTCTCCACCTCTTTGAGAGTCTCGACAGGTATTTTCTCGAAATGAGAAAAATCGAAACGGAAATAAGAGGCATTGACGAATGAACCCTTTTGTTCAATATGCGTGCCGAGAATCTGTCTGAGAGAATAATGAAGGAGATGTGTGACAGAGTGATTGTTGGCTATCTCCTGTCTTCTGTCTTTGTCGACCACTGCATGAAACTGTTCGGAAGGATAGAGGGGTATTCGCTCTGATATGTGAATACTCAGATTGTTTTCCTTGATGGTATTGATGATGGTTATCTTCTCTCCCGAATCGGACATGATATATCCGCTGTCTCCCACCTGGCCACCGCTTTCGGCGTAGAAAGGAGTCTTGTCGAAAACAAGCTCGTAGAGTTCTTTGTTTTTAGCTTTGACAGTGCGGTAGCGTGTGAGTTTGATATCGCTCTCCAAAGTATCATAGCCCACAAAGTGACATTTGGCATCGGGAACGATGATGTTCCAATCTCCTTCCTCGACCTGTGCAGCATTGCGTGCTCTCTCCTTCTGCTTGCCAAGTTCTATCTCGAAAGCATTGATATCGATGGTGTATCCGTGTTCTTTGGCGATGAGTTCGCTCAGATCGAGAGGGAATCCGAAAGTGTCATAGAGAGTGAAAGTATCTTTGCCAGAGATGACCTTCGTCCCGACTGACTTTTCCATAATACTGTTTATCAGAAGAATGCCTTTGGCAAGGGTACGAAGAAATGCCTCCTCCTCTTCTTTAATCACCCTCTCAATGAGAGTCTGCTGCCTGGAAAGTTCAGGGTATGCATCCCCCATCTCTTCCACCAACGTGGGAATCAGTCTGCACAGGAAGGGGGTGTCGAACCCAAGGAAAGTATATCCATAGCGGACAGCCCTGCGAAGGATTCGTCTTATCACATATCCCGCTTTCACATTGGAAGGGAGTTGACCATCTGCGATGGAAAAACTAATGGCTCGTACATGGTCTGCGATGACACGCATAGCTACAGCCACTTCTTCCGATTCGTTATATTTTTTGCCACTGAGCTCCGATATCTTCTTGATGATGCTCTGAAACAAATCACCGTCATAATTGCTCTTCAGATTATTAATCGCCATCACCAGCCTCTCCAGACCCATTCCTGTGTCTACATGTTTGCGTGGCAGAGTCTCTAATGAGGCGTTGGCCTTTCTGTTGTACTGAATGAAAACAAGATTCCATATCTCAATGACCAGGGGATGGTCTTTGTTGACCAAAGATGCACCTGGGATTTTGGCTCTCTGGTCATCGTCTCTCAGATCGATATGCACTTCACTGCATGGCCCGCACGGGCCTGTATCTCCCATCTCCCAAAAATTGTCCTTTTTGCTTCCGAGGATAATTCTCTCTTCGGGAAGGAATCGCTTCCACAGGTCAGCTGCCTCAGTGTCGGGACCGAGCTTATCGAGCTTGCTCCCTTCGAAGACGGTGGCATAAAGTCTGCTTTTATCGAGATGATAAACCTCTGTGAGAAGCTCCCAAGCCCATTCTATCGCCTCTTTCTTGAAATAATCTCCGAAGCTCCAGTTGCCCAGCATTTCGAACATGGTGTGGTGATAAGTGTCGTGTCCCACTTCCTCCAAGTCATTGTGCTTACCACTGACTCTCAGACACTTTTGAGAATCTGTCACCCTCGGGTATTTGATGGCGGTATTGCCGAGAAACCAATCTTTGAACTGATTCATACCGGCGTTGGTAAACATAAGTGAGGGGTCTCCCTTTATCACCATTGGTGCAGAGGGAACTATTTGATGGCCTTTGGAAGCAAAAAATTCCAAAAATTTGGCCCTTATTTCCTGTGATGTCATACTAATGAACGAAAGTAATTAAATGCAAAAGTAGGTTTTTTATTAAAAATATGTAAATTTGCGATTACTTTAATTTTAAAGTCCTACAGATGTCTCGAGACAGAAAGTATAGATTTAATAGAGAAACCCTTAATTACGAGCAGCATAAGACTCCTCTTTCTGCCAAATTCTTCAAGACAGTGCTTGGTGTCATAGGCAGTTTTCTCGCTTTCGGTTTCTATTTTTTCCTTTATACATATGTTTTTGGACTTGAGACTCCCAAACATCTGATTCTCAGGAAGCAATCTGATGAATTACACTCCAGACTCGAGTTGTTGAAAACCCGCTACGAAAAGAGTGGCGATATTCTCGATGAGCTTCAAATCAGAGACGATATGGTCTATCGCAGCATTTTCGGTATGGAAGAGATATCATCAGATATAAGAAATGCCGGATATGGTGGTACAGAAAGATTCTCCACCCTCAAAGACAGAGATTTCTCAGGAGTACTCACCTCTACTGCCCAAAGGATAAACATTCTCTATAAAAAAGCTTACGTCCAGTCCAAATCTCTGGATGATGTTACCATTCTCTCACAAAAAGCAGGGGAGATGGCTCTCTCTATCCCCACCATCCTTCCCGTCATAAGGGAAAACGTCAGATATTCTTCCCCTTTCGGATACAGGATTGACCCGATAGATCATCGCACCCACAGGATGCATTCAGGTATGGATATGTCAGGTATTTCAGGTGAGCCGGTTTTCGTTACAGGCAATGGCGTTGTCAAAAAAGTCGGATATGATTTCTTCGGATATGGCAATTTCATCGTAGTGGACCACGGCTTCGGTTATAAGACCCGTTATGCCCACCTCAAAGGAATGTTGGTGGCAGAAGGTCAGAAAGTGGTCAGGGGAGAGCAGATAGGGGAAATGGGCAATTCGGGACGTTCAAGTGGTACTCATCTTCATTATGAGGTGATATTCAGAGATCACCCTGTGAATCCTATCTATTATTTCAACAACGACATCTCTTCAGAGGATTATGCTTCCATCATAAAGCCACGTAGTAATTCTCATATTTAGGAGATGCGCAAGCTCAGATACGATAAAGACAAACTCGATTTTGTAGAGGAAAAACCCTCATTTGGCCATTATGTCAAATTGGTTGCCCGCCTCTTGGTGATAAGTCTCGGTCTCTCTCTTCTTTATTACGCTTTCTTTTCACTTTTCATCAATACAGAAGAGGAGAAAAAGATAATTACTGAGAATAAAGCGATAGAGAGTGAATATGAAGGACTCAACAGTCAGGTGGAAAGACTTGAAAATGTAGTCAGTGACCTTCAGGAAAGAGACAGAGAGATTTACAGTTCTATTTTCAATTCTGCCCCACCCATCCTTACCACTGATTTTGCCGATTCGTCTGCTTATTATCACAGAGACAGCACCTATGGCAAAGAGATTATTGCCGCCACTAATCTCAGACTTCAGAGTGTATTCCGTAAAGTCAAGTATTGTGATGAGTTGATAGCTGAGATTACAGACACCCTTTCCAAAGACCTGACAACCAATCCATACATCCCATCCATCGTCCCTGTTGCAGATTTCACATCAGTACGTATGGGGGCTTCAATGGGTAGGAAAATGCATCCGTTTTATAAAAAAGTAGTAATGCATAGCGGAGTCGATTTGGTAATGCCGTTGGGGACCGATGTCCTGGCAGCAGGCAGCGGAGTGATTATCGATGTGGCCAAATCAAAAAAGGAATATGGCAATCGTATCACGATAGATCATAACAACGGGTATGTGACCACTTACTCACATCTTGGCGATATTTATGTCAAAAGAGGACAGAAGATTAAACAAAAAGACAAAATCGCAAGGGTGGGCAGCAGTGGTACTTCTTTTGCACCTCATCTCCATTATGAAGTGTTGCTCAACGGACGCAATATGGACCCGATTAATTATTTCTTCGCTGAGATGACACCGGACCAGACAAGAGAGACTATACGAATAGCAGTAAATACAGGACAATCACTTGATTAAATATTAATATTATGCCATACAAAGAGACTACTATCGAAAAACTTTACTACACCATAGGTGAAGTAGCTGAGATGCTTGACGAGAATACTTCTTGTATCAGGTTTTGGTCTGACAAATTTTCAGAAATTGTCAAACCTGAAAGGAACAGAAAAGGCAACAGGAGATACACTGCCAAGGATGTCGAAAATCTTCGACTGATACATCATCTGGTAAAAGAGCGCGGTATGACTCTCGAGGGAGCATTGGAAAGAATCAAGAACAACAGAGAGGGACTTGACAACAGAGTTGAGGTGGTCGACAGACTGAGAGGCATCAAAGAGACTTTACTTGATATTTCCAAATCGCTCAGCGAATGAAAGCATCAGACATCGCTTCGGTTATCGAACAATTTGCCCCCATTGCGCTGCAGGAGAGTTGGGACAATTCCGGTTTTTGTATCGGAGACCCCGCTCAGGAAGTACATTCCCTGATGATAGGGTTTGACTGCACTCCTTCATTGGTGCAGCAGGCTGTCGCTGAGGGAGCAGATATGATTATCACCCATCATCCTCTCATCTTCGGCGGTATCAGTAAAATATCTTCTTCAGATATGGTGGGCAGGGCGATAATAGCCGCCATTAAAAATGGCATTGTGATATACAGCTGTCACACCAATATGGACAAAGTGATAGGAGGAGTGAGCGGGCAGATGGCTCGCCGTCTCTCTCTTCAGGATGTCAAAGTACTTGACAGAGATGTGAATGGTTGCGGGCTCGGAGCGATAGGCACTCTCCCACATCCTGTGGATGCCGAGACTTTTCTGAAAATGGTAAAAGAGGCCTTTTCCCTCAAGACTTTACGTAGTTCTCATCCCATCGACAGACCTGTTGGCAGAGTCGCCATGTGTGGTGGCAGCGGACGTTCATTGATAGACATCGCTCTGACTGAGAAAGCTGATGCTTACATAAGTGCAGACATCTCATATCACGATTTCTATTGCAATGACGACTTTATGATAGTGGACATAGGTCATTATGAGAGTGAAATAGATATTGTGAAAACTATCTATGACATTGTTAGAGAAAAAATTCCTACCTTTGCCGTCCAAATTGCAAAAAAGAATATTAATCCGGTTTTTTACTATTAAGATATGGCAACAACGAAGAAAACAAAAAAAATAGAGACTCCCATCGACAAGAGAGAGACATTTATGTCACTGTCAAAGAATCTCAGCGACTCAGACATAAGTATGGAAAGCAAACTCCATACTCTATACCTTATCCAGCAGGCAGATACTAAGATAGACAAGATTCATCTATTGCGCGGTGAACTTCCGGAAGAAGTAAAGGACCTTGAAGATGAAGTAGCTGGATTGAAGACCCGTATCACCAATATTCAGAGTGACATCAAGGAGATTGACAAATTTGTGGCTCAGCAAAAAATTGCTCTTGATACAGCCAAAGAAGCTCAGACCAAATACGAAGAGCAGCGCGGCAATGTAAAGAACAACCGTGAATACGATTCCCTTTCCAAAGAGATTGAAAATCAGATACTTGACCAGGAATGTGCCGAAAAGAAAATCAGAGACAGTTCTGCACTTATCACAGAGAAGAAAGCTGCTGTAGATGCAGCCAAAGAAGAGCTTGCAGGTCGTCTGATAGATCTTGACAACAAGAAAAAAGAATTGGTATCGATAGTTGAGGAGACATCCAAAGAGGAAGAGATTCTTGTCCGCAACTTGAAAGAACTTGAGAAAGGGGTAGATGAGAGAATGCTTGCAGCCTATAATAAAGTTCGTGCCAATGCTCACAATCACCTTGCAGTCGTTACTGTCAAAAGAGATGCCTGCGGCGGATGTTTCAATAAGATTCCCCCTCAGAGGCAGTTGGATATTGCAATGAATAAGAAAATCATTGTATGCGAATATTGCGGACGTATTCTTGTAAGTTCAGAATTTGAAAAAGAACAATAATTTAAAGGATCTATTCTTCCAACACGTAGGTCAGACATCACCATCCCCCTTGGGCATAAAAGTGGACAGGGCGGATGGTGTTTTTTTGTATGACGGAGAGAAGCGTTATATCGACCTGGTGTCGGGAGTGGCAGTGAGCAATGTCGGTCACGGCAGGCGGGAAGTGATAGATGCTGTGAAGGAGCAGGCGGAGAATTATTTTCATACCATGGTGTACGGAGAGATGATACAATCTCCGCAAGTGCTTCATGCCCAACTGCTCACATCCCTGCTCCCCCCTTCATTGAACTGCGTTTATTATGTCAATAGCGGTACAGAGGCCAATGAGGTGGCTTTAAAACTCGCCAAAAGATGGACAGGAAGAAGAGAGATGATAGGGTGCATCAATGCCTATCATGGTTCCACTCATGGTTCTATGAGTGTGATGGGAGGAGAATTTTACAAAAGTGCATTTCGTCCACTGCTTCCCGAAGTGAGACATATCAGATTTAACAGCGAGGAAGACCTTAACTTCATCACCGAGAAGACCGCGTGCGTGATAGTAGAACCCGTGCAGGGAGAAGCCGGGGTCATCGTTCCGAAAAACAATTATCTCCAGGCCCTGAGACAACGCTGCACTGACACCGGCGCAATGCTCATATTTGACGAAGTGCAGACAGGATTTGGCAGGACAGGCTCACTCTTTGCCTTTATGAAATATAACGTACTCCCCGACATCATCTCTTTGGCCAAAGCACTGGGAGGGGGTATGCCGCTGGGTGCAGTAGTCTCTTCCAAAGAGCACCTCGATGCTTTTATGGACCATCCCCCGCTGGGGCATATCAATACATTCGGAGGACATCCGGTCTGCTGTGCTGCCGCTCTCGCATCGCTTCAAGTGTTGCTGCGTGAGGATTGGATATCGCAGGTGGAGCGCAAGGCGCAGCTTTTCATTGCAGCATTGGAGTCCCATCCCCTCATTAAGGAAATCAGACATTCGGGGCTTTTGATGGCAGTAGACCTCGGAAGAGAAGACTATGCTTCCAGGATTACTTCTCTGTTGTTGTCCGAGGGTGTTATCAACGATTCTTTTCTTTTCAATCCTACATCTTTCCGCATAGCTCCCCCTCTGTGTATCACCGACCATGAGATAGAAATGGCCACAGCTGCCATTCTCAGGGCTGTTGATAAACTCGTGGAATGAATGTTGACAAATCGATTATTCAGTTAGACAAGAATTGATTACTTTTGGGGTCAAATGGCAAAAAACACATACAACCAGTCGCCATCTCGCGACAAGAAAATAGATACTATCGGCCTGGATATGGGGAAAGTGCCCCCTCAGGCATTGGATATTGAAGAAGCAGTGCTTGGCGCTATGCTGCTCGAACCTTCTGTGGTGCCCGATGTGATGGAGTCCCTGATGACAGAATGTTTCTATAAGGAGACAAACAAGAGGATTTTTGATGCTATCAAGTCTCTTTTCACTTCACACAATTCGATAGATATATTCACTGTGGCTGAAGAGCTCAAGAAGACCAATTCTCTCGAAGAGATAGGGGGACCGTTCTATCTCAGCCAGCTGACTTCCAAGATAGGAGCTGCAGCACACATCGAATATCACACCAAGATACTTCTTCAGAAATATATTCAGAGAGAACTCATTACCATATCCAACAATGTGCAGAGAGATTCGTTTGACGATTCCATCCCTGTAGATGTCCTGCTTGAAGATGCACAGGAGAAGCTTTTCTCCCTTTCGGAGAAAAACATGAAGCGTGAGACTCAGCCCATCCAGGATGTCATAAAGAATACTATCGCCGAGATGGAGTCTTACAAAGAGAGAGAAGACGGACTCAGCGGAGTGCCTTCGGGGTATACAGGCATAGATAAAATCACTCTTGGCTGGCAGAAGTCGGACCTCATCATTGTGGCTGCCCGTCCTGCCATGGGTAAGACTGCATTTGTCCTCACGATGGCCAGAAATATGGCTGTCGACCATCATATTCCGGTAGCTTTCTTCTCTTTGGAAATGTCTTCTCTCCAATTGGCCAGAAGATTGCTGGTATCCGAGACAGGTCTTTCCTCCGAAAAGATTCGCGGCGGTAAGAAGATGGCTGACCACGAATGGGTGCAGCTCAACGAGAGGATCAACGACCTCACCAAGTCTCCTCTTTACATAGACGATACCCCTTCTCTTTCCATCACAGAATTCAGAGCCAAAGCGCGTAAATTGCGCAGAACTGCCAAAGTGGAGATGATAGTGATAGACTACCTGCAGCTTATGACAGGCCCTCCGGGGATGCAGGGGATGAGGGAGCAGGAAGTAGCAGCTATCTCCCGTTCTCTGAAGGCAGTGGCCAAAGAGCTTGAGATTCCGATTATTGCACTCTCTCAGCTTTCACGTGCAGTAGAGACAAGAGGCGGCAACAGACGTCCGCAGCTTAGTGACTTGCGTGAGTCGGGAGCCATAGAGCAGGATGCAGATATTGTTCTGTTCATCCACCGTCCAGAGTATTACGGACTGCAGGAAGATACTACCACTCAAGGTCTGGCAGAGATAATCATTGCGAAGCATCGTAATGGTTCTACCGGTGACATCAGGATGCGCTTCAGAGCCAACGAAGCCAAGTTCTATGATGACGACGAGGTCAATTATTCAGACAGTCTCTATGATGTCGACCATCAGGAGACGGAGTCGCGAATGAATGCTTCTACCGATTTCGATCCATCTTCATTTTAAAAAGTCGTGCTCGAGATGAAAAGAATGCTTTTCTTCCTTTTGTGCATGGTGGCATTTGGCAGTCTGAATGCTCAGAATGCTTTCTTGCCCGGGGAGAAACTATCTTATGTCATTCAGTACAAATGTCTAGGTATCAGGACTGACGTTGGCAAGGCAGTGGTCAATCTCTATCAGGTCAATGATAACGGACAGAGAGAGTTGCTTCATGCCAAAGCAGTGGGAAGCACATTCAAATTTTGGGATTCTTTTTTCAAGGTCAGAGATCTGTATGAGTCGAGATTTTATTCTGATTCCATCCGTCCCACCTTCTTTCATCGCGACATTTACGAAGGGAAATATACTATTCAGAATTTTTATCACTGGAGTCAGACTGATAACAGCATCTCAGCAAAAGTAATCAGGATGAATGACAATGTGAAAGATACTATTTTGCCGGGTAGGGGTGACACTTTTGACCTGCTCACTCTTTTCTACAATGCCCGCAACATAGATTTTGAGAAAGTGGAACGCGGAGTCAATGTCCCTCTCTCTTTCGTGATTGATGACGAGATGTTCGATATCTACTTCAGGTATATCGGCAAGGAAAAGAAAAGAATCCCGAAACTCGGTTCCTTCAACACTTTGAAGTTCGCTGCCAAAGTGGTGGCAGGAGAGGTGTTTACAGGTAAACAGGAGATGATAATATGGGTAACTGACGATGGCAATAAGATACCACTTCTCTTCGAATCTCCCATCCTGGTAGGTTCAGTGGTAGGTCGTCTTTCTTCCTGCGAGCACAATAAATATCCCATTTCAAGTCAAATAGTTAAAAAATGAACGACAGTATTTCACACATTGGGAAAGTGGTCGATATATCAGCCGATACTATCTCAGTAGAAATACTCTCTGAGTCAGCATGTGCTTCCTGCCATGCCAGGATGATGTGTTCCGCCGCAGATGGCAAGGTGAAAATCATCCAACTTCCTCGTAGGCAGACAGACAATTATAGCGTAGGAGACAGAGTCAATGTCATCCTCAAGCGCACTATGGGTTACAAAGCGGTATGGATATCTTATGTCATTCCGTTGATTATCCTAATGGTATTATTACTAACTTTGTCACAGTTGTTACACAACGAACTTGTCACAGGTATTGCAGGTATTGCGGGTGTGATGCTCTATTATTTCATCGTTTATCTGTGCAGAGGTAAATTGGAAAAAGACTTTGTATTTACTATTGAAAATTTATAAATGACCAACACCATTATTTTTACAGTAGTCACTCTGAGTGTGCTCGGACTTGTATTGGCAGTCATCCTGTATGTTGTTGCCAAGAGGTTTAAAGTGCAAGAGGATCCTCGTATAGACGAGGTAGAAGCTATTCTCCCCGGGGCCAATTGTGGCGGATGCGGTTATGCAGGCTGCCGCGCTTTCGCGGAGAATTGTGTTAAATTTTCCAATTTGGATGGGAAGTATTGCAATGTGGGAGGCAATGAGGTGATGAAGAAAATTGCTGCCCATCTCGGACTGGAAGTCAAGGAAAAAGAACCTATGATAGCGGTTGTGCGTTGTCAGGGCTCTTGCGACCATCGGCCCAAGACCAATGAGTATGATGGTGTCTCTTCGTGCAAGGCTATGAGCAGTCTGTACGCTGGAGATACCGATTGCAAATATGGATGTTTGGGACTTGGAGACTGCGAGCGGGCATGTTCTTTCGCCGGTCTGAAAATCAATCCCACCACCCATCTTCCAGAAGTTGACGAATCACTCTGCGTCGCCTGCGGTTCCTGTGTAAAAGCTTGTCCCAAAGGGGTTATAGAGCTTCGCAACAAGGGTATCAAAGGGAGAAGGGTATATGTCTCCTGCATCAACAAAGATAAAGGGGCAGTGGCACGCAAAGCTTGCACGACTGCTTGTATCGGTTGTATGAAGTGTCAGAAAGTATGCAAGTTCGAAGCCATCACTGTTGAGAACAATCTTTCCTATATCGACTTTACCAAGTGCCGTCTCTGCCACAAATGCGTGGACGAATGTCCTACCAAAGCGATAGTGGCCGTCAATTTCCCCGTTAAAGCCATTAATAATTCTGCCCCTGCACCCGAAGTAAAGCCTGAGGTTGTTTCTACCCAAAATTCTTGAAAATATGAAGAAAACTTTCAAAATGGGTGGTGTTCACCCCGATGACTGCAAATTGGCAGCAGATTCTCCCATAGAGGTATTCCCTCTCCCTGAAAGAGCATATATATCGATGTCCCAGCATATTGGTGCACCGGCTCAGCCTATTGTCCAGAAAGGCGACAAAGTGAAAGTAGGCCAGCTCATAGGTGCCGCCAATGGTTTTGTATCTGCCAATATTCACTCCTCTGTCTCCGGAGTGGTCGCTGCCGTGGAGCCTGTTCCCGATCTGGCAGGCAATCCTGTATTGAGCGTAGTGATAGATGTTCAGGGTGACGAATGGGAAGAGAGCATAAACAGGTCGCCCGATATAGTGCGAAATATTGCACTTTCCGGCGAAGAGATTATCAGGGCCATCTCCACTTGCGGTATAGTGGGGCTCGGAGGTGCCTCATTTCCCACTCACGTGAAGCTCTCTCCTCCTCCCGGCAAGAAAGCAGAATATCTGATTATCAATGGGGCCGAATGTGAGCCTTACCTCACATCCGACTATCGTCTGATGATGGAACGTCCAGAAGAGATAATGATAGGAGGGCTGTTGGTGATGAAAGCACTCGGGGTGTCGAAAGGATTTATTGCCATTGAAGACAACAAACCTGCCGCCATAGAGAAGATGAGAAGTTTCGCCTCACAGTATCCGCAGATAGAAGTGGTGGAGTTGAAAAAGAAATATCCGCAAGGGGGCGAGAAACAGCTTATAGACGCAGTGACACATCGCAGAGTCCCTTCCAAAGGACTTCCGATAGATACAGGGGTCGTGGTGCACAACTGCGGTACCATCCTGGCAGTATATGAAGCTGTGCAGAAGTCCAAGCCTCTTTTTGAAGGTATCATCACTGTCACAGGCGATTGCACTCCGCAGAGGAACTTTCTTTTGAGAGTCGGTACACCATTCGAACAGATATTAAATTACGTGGGAGGTGTTCCCGATGAAGCCGGCAAAATTATCAGCGGTGGTCCCATGATGGGCAAAGCTATCTCTTGCCTGAGTGCCGCTTCTGTCAAAAGCACATCTTCCATTCTGATTCTTTCGGAAAAACATACCAAAAGAGAGCCCGAATCCAACTGTATCAGATGTGGCAAATGCATTCTGACTTGTCCCATGGGTCTGGAACCTTATCTGCTCAATAAACTTATGAAGGCAGGTATGATGAAAGAGCTTGAGGACAATAAAGTGTATGACTGCATCGAGTGCGGATGTTGTCTCTACACTTGTCCTGCCCATATTCCTTTGCTTGACAACATACGTGTCGCCAAAGCAGAGGTGATGAAAATAATGCGTTCACGGAGTGTCAAAAAGTAATTAATTCAATAATCATATATGAGAAAACTTCTTGTTTCACCTTCCCCTCACATTCATTCGCCGGAGAATACCCGAAGACTGATGAGAGATGTACTTATAGCACTTTCTCCATCTGTGCTCATCTCTCTTTATTACTTCGGTTTCTCTGCTCTTCAAGTATTGCTGGTGAGCGTTATCGGCTGTATGGGGGTAGAATATCTTATTGAGAAATTTTTGCTCAAATCCAAAAACACTATCAGTGATGGTTCGGCAGCTGTGACCGGAGTGTTATTGGCATTGAATCTTCCCCCTGCCACTCCATGGTGGGTGGTGCTGATAGGTACCATAGTAGCCATAGGTATAGCGAAAATGACTTTCGGAGGTCTTGGACAGAATATCTTCAATCCCGCTTTGGTGGGACGAGTATTTCTTCTGGTCTCTTTCCCGGTGATTATGACCTCTTGGGGTGTCTCTTCTTCAAGCTCATGGTTCCATCTGGACGGATTTAGCGGGGCCACTCCTCTATCCCTCATCAATGAAGGGCTGGCAGCAGGACAGACTGTCCCTGAGATTATGGCAGCACATCCTGAGTTTAGCAGTTGGCATTCACTTTTTGCCAGAGTAGGAGGTTCTATGGGAGAAGTTTCCGTTATTGCTCTTCTTCTGGGTTTTATCTATCTGCTCATCAGAAAAGTCATCAGACCACATATCACACTTACTATTTGGATAACAGTATTGGTGATGTCAGGTATATTCTGGCTTGCAGATAAGAATCTCTATCCAAGTCCTTTGTTCACTCTCCTGACCGGAGGTCTGCTGTTAGGCTCCATATTTATGGCCACCGATTATGTCACTTCCCCGATGAATACCAAAGGACAAATCATCTTCGGAGTCGGCATAGGCGTCATCACCGTTCTTATTCGTTATTTCGGGTCTTATCCCGAAGGGATGTCATTCGCTATATTGATTATGAACTCTGTCGTGCCCCTGCTCAACAAAATAAAACCCGCAAGATTCGGGAAGGAGGTAGTCAATGGCTAAGGAATCTACATTTTGGAACATGGTCTTGTGCCTGTTCATAATATGTTTTGTATGTTCTGGAATCCTCGGTGTGGTGTACGCCATCACTGAAGAGCCTATCCATCAGGCTCAAGTGGCCAAAGTCAATAAAGCAATATCTCTGGTGGTGCCTCCATTTGACAATGTCCCATCTGAAGAGGCATTTGAAGCGACTGTCAACGGCAAAGTATCCCGAGTCTATCCTGCTTCCATGAGAGATACCATAGTGGGTTATGCCATCGAAAGTGCCACATCCAAAGGTTTCGGCGGTTCCATATTGCTGATGGTGGGATTTGATGTCAATGGCAATATCTACAATACCTCCGTAATCTCTCACTCTGAGACTCCCGGGCTTGGAGCCAAAATGGTTCTTGAGAACTTCTATTCTCAGTTTAAAGGGAAGAACCCTGCCACCTACCGGCTTGCAGTCAGGAAAGACGGAGGCGATATTGATGCCATCACAGCAGCCACTATCACTTCCCGTGCCTACGCAGATGCCCTTATCAGAGCCAACGATGTATATAAATATGTAATTAACAAATAGAGATTATGAGCAAATTTGGAATAATTACTAAAGGCATTATAAGAGAGAATCCCACTTTCGTCCTGGTGCTCGGTATGTGCCCTACATTGGGCACCACCACCTCTGCCATCAATGGTATGGGTATGGGACTTGCTACTTCATTTGTACTCATTCTCTCCAATATTTTCATTTCCCTCTTCGCAAGATTTATCCCCAACAAGGTGCGTATCCCCGCATACATTGTCATCATTGCAGCTTTTGTGACTGTATTGCAGCTGGTAATGCAGGCCTATGTTCCTTCTCTTTATGAGACCCTCGGACTCTTCATACCTCTGATAGTCGTCAACTGTATAGTGTTGGGCAGGGCAGAAGCTTTTGCCAACAAAAACGGTGTTTTCGACTCTGCTCTCGATGGTCTGGGAATGGGTCTTGGATTTACTTTGGCCCTTACCATATTGGGACTGGTCAGAGAGATTCTCGGCAGCGGTTCTGCTTTTGGATATAAGTTTATGGCAGGAGACGGTATTTTGGTATTTGTACTTGCACCGGGTGCTTTTATCGCTCTCGGGTATCTGATGGTACTTTACAGGAAACTCACTCAGAAAATCTAATAGAATATGGAATATATTATCATTATCATATCGGCAGTCTTTGTCAACAATATCATACTGTCTCAATTCCTCGGCGTATGTCCTTTTTTGGGAGTATCCAATAAGGTCAGCACGGCTGTAGGGATGTCCGGAGCTGTATGTTTCGTGATAGCACTCTCCACCCTGGTGACATATCTCATACAATATTACGTGCTCGTACCACTCGGCATAGAGTTTATGCAGACTCTGACATTTATTCTCGTCATCGCAGCATTGGTACAGATGGTAGAAATCATACTCAAGAAGATATCCCCTGCATTGTACAAGGCATTGGGTATCTTCCTCCCGCTGATTACCACCAACTGCGCAGTATTGGGAGTAGCCATACTTGTGGTGACCAAAGAATTTACTTTTGGCGGAGAGGCTCACCTTCTCACTCTCGGTGAGTCAATGGTCTATGCAGTGTCAAGTGCTGTGGGATATAGCGGTGCATTGATACTTTTCGCAGGTATCCGCGAACAACTCGACCTCAATTCTGTCCCCAAAATATTCAAAGGAATCCCCATTGCCCTAATCACAGCAGGCATCCTGGCGCTTGCTTTTATGGGCTTCAGCGGCTTAGTGTAGAGCGATGACCACTTTAGTAGAAATAGAGAAAACACTTGCTTCAGGCAAGGTAGATGAGGCTTTCGAAAGTCTGCAGACTTTTCTGAAATCAGAGCCTGACAATGCCAAAGCATGGTATCTGTTGGGAAGCATTCATCGTCGCCACCAGCAGTGGGGCGACGCTATAAATGCTTTCAACCGTTCCAAACTTCTCGACCCTAATGGACCGTCAGATGCCGCCATCGAATCGATTTACGATATTCTTCGTTTTGTGAATACGGACTTAATGAATCCGTAGGAGAGCCTGTTACCAAATATTCAGAGGTCTGCCCAGCATAAGTGTATGGACAGATTCTTTGACTTTCTCTATGACTGCAGGATTCTCTACGTCTGAGAGAACTTCGTCGATAAGGTCAACAATGGTCTCCATATCTTTCTCCACCAGACCGCGAGATGTGATGGCGGGTGTACCTACGCGGATACCTGAAGTGGTAAACGGAGTACGGCTGTCGAAAGGAACCATATTCTTATTGACTGTAATATCGGCCTGAACAAGGGTCTTCTCTGCCACTTTACCTGTCAGCTCAGGGAACTTGGTGCGAAGGTCGATTAACAACAGGTGGTTGTCTGTACCTCCGGAAACAATCTTATAACCCTTTTTGAGGAAGGCATCTGCCATAGCTGCGGCATTTTTCTTGACTCTGGTCTGATATTCCTTAAACTCAGGCTGCAATGCTTCGAAAAATGAAACTGCTTTGGCTGCGATACAATGTTCGAGCGGACCTCCCTGTATGCCGGGGAAAACTGCTGAATTGACCACTGCAGACATTTTCTTGATTTCCCCTTTGGGAGTCTTGAGACCCCATGGGTTGTCAAAATCTTTGCCTATGAGGATAATACCGCCACGAGGACCTCTGAGGGTCTTGTGTGTGGTAGAGGTAACGATGTGTGCATATTTGACAGGGTTGTCGAGCAGTCCGGCTGCGATAAGTCCTGCAGGATGAGCCATATCTACCATAAAGATAGCTCCGACCTTGTCGGCTATGGACCTCATTCTCTTCCAATCCCATTCACGAGAATATGCGGATGCACCTCCGATGATGAGTTTGGGTTTATTTTCAAGAGCGATTTTCTCCATCTCATCATAATCTACCAAGCCGGTCTTCTCATTGAGCTTGTAGGAGACAGCATGATAATTGATACCAGACATATTGACGGGAGAGCCGTGTGTCAAGTGACCGCCATGAGACAGGTCAAGACCCATGAAAGTATCGCCGGGTTTGAGGCATGCCATAAATACTGCCATGTTGGCCTGAGCACCGGAGTGAGGCTGTACATTGGCATATTCGGCACCAAACAATTCGCAGATACGGTCGATGGCCAGTTGTTCCACCTGGTCCACTACTTCGCAACCACCATAATAGCGTGCGCGTGGATATCCTTCTGCATATTTATTGGTAAGACAGGAACCCAGAGCGGCCAGAACATTATCGCTGACGAAGTTTTCAGAAGCGATGAGCTCTAATCCGTGGAGCTGTCTATTCTCCTCTTTCTTAATTAATTCAGATATTTGAAGATCTTGTTTCATGACAAAAATATTTATTTTTTTAACTTTGCGAAAGTAAGCAAAAAAACCACCATCGACAAATGTTTAGAAAATTATTAAACAGTGAGCTTCAACGCCCATCACAGCAAGAATTGGATACTCTCGAGAAGGCTCCCATCGTTCTGATTCTCGACAACGTCAGAAGCAGGCACAACGTCGGCTCAGCCTTTCGCACAGGAGATGCCTTCCGTATAGAGAAAATCTTCCTGTGCGGCATCACGGCCACTCCTCCTTCTGCTGAGATTCACAAATCGGCATTGGGGGCAGAATTTTCAGTAGCGTGGGAATATTGTGAAGATACTTGCACTATTGTCAATAGACTTCGACAGGAAGGCTACAAGATAGTAAGTGTCGAGCAGACTGAAAACTCTACCTCCCTCGATAGGTTCTGTCCCTCTCGCGGAGAACGATATGCCATGATATTTGGCAATGAAGTGAAGGGGGTAAGCCAGCAAGTAGTAGATATGAGTGATGCCTGTGTGGAGATTCCTCAGTATGGCGTCAAACATTCGCTCAATGTCTCTGTCGCTGTCGGAGTGGTACTATGGTCTCTGATTACGGCTGAGTTTAAGTAAGTCTCTTTTATTGAAATTTGTAAGTCTGCAACTCTTTTCTGAGCTGCTTCATCTCCCCATGGCACAGACGGTCCAGGAGGGAGTAAAATTCCTTTCCGTGATTGTGGTGATGTAAGTGACACAATTCGTGAAGAAGGACATAGTCACGCAACTCTGATGGTATGAGCACAAGCCTGATGTTGAGGTTAATGTTGTTTTTACCGGAACAAGAGCCCCAATTGGACCTGTTGTTGCGAATAGCCACTCTGTGATAATGGGGGGTAAATCCGAAATCATTTACCTCGGAGAGTTCTTTCAATCGTGGGACAAGTTCTCTGCGCGCCCTCTCTCTCAAAGCCTCTATCTCTGCTGAGTCAGTGGGGAAAGGGACGACTTTGCCATCACGGATGCTCTTCTCATTGCGAGCCTGTTGTTTTTGCTGTGTTTGGAGCACCCAATCTATCTTAGATTCGAGAAAAGAGAGCCCCCGAGAGTAGGGGATAAATCGGGGCATAGATACAGACACTCCTGTACGGGGCCTTACGGTGATACGTATTGACTTGTTGTCAATCCGCTTCCGGAGAGTTACCTCTCCCACCAATGGATGTATCAATTTCTTTTCCATCATTTCCTCTCGAGCAGTCAGCCCTCAAAAGTAGCAAAAATCTGTGGATAGTAGCACCACCGGCCGAGAGAGTCGAAGTGAGAATATGAGAGATGTAAAGAAAATGGACGAAGATGTCTAAAAAATAGACAGATACTCAAGTTATATGATGTAATATGTATTTGACACACAGATGTATACAGTAGACGGCACGATTTTGGGATACCTGCGTGAGATTAAATAGAGCCCTATCGTTTATGAAATCTTTTTTCAAATTTTTATCGAGGAATGTTCTTTACACATTTATAGAATTATTCAGTCTCTCCATAGCCATTGGTTTTATCATTTTGTTGGCCACTTATGCCAATACTGAATACAACATCGGTAATCGTCAGCCACGTTCCAAAGAGATTTATTCGATAGGGACAGGAGTATTCGTCGGGATGACATTGGAGACTATTCCTACTCTTGGCGGTTCCATTCCTGAGATAGCCTCTTTTACGAGGGTGGAAGGGGAATTCCGAGTAGGTATGCTTAATGATGAAAACTATTACGAGGCTAAGGGAATACTTGTGGATACCAACTTTTTTGATTTGTTCGAATATCGGCTCGATGGAGTAAACAAAAATCAGATATTTCACTCCAAAGATGAGATAATCCTTTCCAGTTCCTTTGCAAGGAACATGTTTGGCAATGAAAACCCGGTAGGGAAGAGCATCAAAGTGGTCTCAGGTCTTTCTTTCAATAACCTGGCCGTGATAGGGACACTAGAAGATTTTGGCCAGTATGACATCTTTGAACCGGTTGATTTCCTGTGCAGCATTAAAAATTCCACGTCTCAACCAATGGATAATTTCGGTAATATCAGTACTTTCATCACTTTAGCTGAAGGTGCTTCTCCTGAAGAGGTCAATCAGAAGTTGTTAGACGAATATATCAAGTATTGGAGTTGGTTTGCAGAGGGTGGAAGTAAAGGGGGTTTGTTGTGGGGGTCATCTCTGACCAGACTCGACAAACTCTATTTCTCACCATTAGAAAAATACACTCCCATTCGTTCGGGAAATGAGAGGCAAGTATTTATTTTGCTCATCGTGGGGCTTGTATTGTTGGTATCCGCTATTTTCAACTATATCAATCTATCTGTGGCTCAAACAGGTAAAAGAGCCAAAGAAATGGCCACGCGCAGGCTTTTGGGCTCTTCACGAAGTCAGATAATATGGAGGTATCTGTCAGAGTCGTTCCTTTTCACCACCGGATGTTTTCTGATAGGATGTTTTCTGGCATATAGTTTCTTACCCCTTTTTGACCGCATTTTACAGACAGACATAGTGCTGGTTCCTGAGGTCTCTTCCATATTGGTATGTGTACTGACTCTGATAGTGATATCTGTGATTTCAGGCATATTGCCTGCTCTTATAGTCTCCAAATACAAACCTGTCGATGTGGTCAAAGGCAATTTCGGCTTTCACAGCAAGATGGGATTTGGACAAGTATTCATATTCGTTCAGAATCTCATCAGTGTCATTTTGCTTGCAGTGGCATTTGCAATGATACTTCAAGTGCAATATTTAGTGAATTTGCCCCTGGGATATAAAACGAAAGATTTGATTGAAGTAAGAGTTTGGGATGTAAATACCTCTTCCAAAAAGATGATACTTCGTGACAAAATTAAAGAATTGCCTATGGTTGAGGATGTAGCCATGTGCGGTCAGCTTCCCTCATTATGTGGATTTAATGGTGTCCCGCTTGATAATGGAAATGTCTTTTTGACGATGCCTACGCTCGATACCATTGCTTTCAAGATGTTTGGGTTTAATGTGCTGGAAAGATTTTCAGACCCTGTTGGAGAGAAAGTGTGGCTTACCCGCAAGGCACAGGGACTCTTCAATGCTACTAAAGATAAACCCAAGATAGGGATTGATTCGAGGTATGAGGTCTGTGGTGTGATAGAGGATTACCACGCAAGAGATGCCATCTTCGACCACGGTATGGATAATGTATATAATTCTGTCAAGATGATAAGTGATGACTATCCCTATGTGGGAAGCCTGGTGGTGAAAATCACAGGAGACCAGGACAGAGCTCTTGAAGCAGTCAGAGAAGTATGCGAACAGACCTCTGCAGAAATATTTGGCGTTAAGAAATCAATGAAAGTACGCTACATCGACGATTATCTATACGAGCAGCTGCTCGGGAAAAGGAATATAATGTCTCTTGTAATCGTCTTTATGATAGTATCTGTCTTGATATCTGCCCTCGGGCTCTTCGCCATGAGTGTTTACTTCACTCAGCAGCAGTCACGCCAGATAGCTGTACGTAAAGTATTCGGGTCAACGATAGGACAGGAGTCCAACCGTCTTTCTTCCAGATTTCTGATAATTTCGGCTGTGGCAGCCATTATATCTATTCCGATAAGTGTCTATCTGATAAGATTTTATCTTCAGAGCTTTATCAATCGTATAGATTTCCCTGTCATCGCCATCATTGCCGCATTTATATTCTCGCTGATAATTTCATTTTTGTCGGTATATGGCACAAGTCGCTCATCAGCTATGAAAAATCCCGTAGATACTCTTAAAAAGGAATAGCATGTCGACTTTGAAATCCTCATTGATTTTTTGGAAAAGAAACAAGGGTTACTCTGCTATTTGCCTTTTCGGGCTGGCGATATCATTGTCATTTGTGATTTTGATAGCAGATTTCACCACGAAAGAACTCAGTAAAGACAATTTTCAGACCAAGGCAGATAGAATATTTGTTCTCGGGACCGAAAAGCATTTTGGCTCTGCATGGAAACTTGAAAATCATCTTCTTTCGAGATATCCTGAGATCGAAAAAATCTGCGTGTGTGCAGGAGGTGAAAATACGAAGCAGCCCACATTGGTACAGGGAAATAAATATTCAGCCTCTATATTTTTCGTAGATTCCACATTCTATGAACTGTTTGATTTCCAATTGGTGAAAGGGGACAAACGAACCGCACTATCTGCCCGCAACAGCGCAGTAATATCTGAGGAGTTTGCCCACAAAGCATTTGGAGATATTGACCCGATGGGTATGCCTCTGAAAATTTCAGAGGTGGAGGTAATAGTGACGGGGATACAAAAAAATATTACCAATTCCATATTCCCCAATACCGACATCATGATAAGGATAGACCAATTGTTATTTTTCAATCCTTATATGGCGGATGAACACATGAGCAATGCAGGAATGGCCTCCATCTTTATTCTTGAAAAGGAGGGGGCAGATATTACCTGCAAGACTGATGATATGCTGGAATATTTCAAAACTTTCTTCTGGACATATATGAGAGGGAAGTGGAGAGAAGTCACGCTCACTCCCATGCATGATATATATTTTTCTTCCTTTGATGCCAGAGGTATTATGCTTCAAGGAGACAGAACTCTGGTGCTGATACTCCTTTCTGTGGGCATTCTGATTCTTCTTTTCGCGATAATCAATTATATCAATCTCACAGTTGCTCAGTCCGGTTTTAGGGCCAAGGAGATGGCCACGCGCCGCCTGCTCGGGTCCTCTTGCGGTGCTATTTTTCGAAAGTAATAGAAAAAGCAGGACAGCTGCTAATTCCGGCTAATAATCAATATCTGATAGCTTCATTAGCACTCCCTTTACGATAAAAGTGGTTTTGCACAGACTCTCGGATACTTACGCATGATGGCAATAGTCCAGAAGAAGATGGATATCCAGAGGTCGATTTATGACATGCTGCAAATTGCAAGTATCTCATTAACAAATACAACACCTTTCAAAATTTTAATTGTTAAACTTTATATAAATCGTCCGGAATTTTACCGGATACTAATGTTACAACTTACTTAAAGCAATATGCCATTCTCCTTTCTTATTATTACCCATTCGTACCAAATAACCTTTTTCTTGTAGGTTTTTCAGATGGCGCTGAATAGCAGAAGTATTTATACCAATTTCTTCAGAAAGACCTCTGACTGTTATTGCAGAATTTTTGCTTATCGCATTAATTATAGCCTTGAGGTTATCATTGCTGAATTTAACGATTTCGCCATCATACCACCATTGATTGTCTTTTTCTCCATTTACAATCATTATATTATTTTTCATTTCTATCCTTACAAGTTTCTCCATATAGGCTATGAACGGCTGAATTTGCTCTATACTTGCATGAGCGCCATTAGATGGAATTAATCCTACATTTAGATCAGATAGATTCAATGCCATTAAATATTCTTCCTTTGTTTTACTTGGTACTACAATCATTGGGTATCCAAAACGACACAATATAAAATTGACCATCAACCTTGCTATTCTACCATTACCATCTTCAAATGGGTGTATTCTTATATAACGATAATGAAAAAGAGTTGCAAGTTCAATAGGATTTAATTTGCCTTTTTCAACAGCATCATTATACCAAGAAATTAAATCATTCATGAGTGCAGGAGTCTCTTCTGGTGAAGCGTATTCAAATCGTTCGCCAGTACGAGTAATAACAGAATTTGGTCTTGTTTTATATGTACCGGCATGTACAGTATAACTTGTCGGTAAACCGTTTGGCAATTGCCTATACACCTCATAATCTTCTCGTAGTAATATACTATGAAGTTGTCGAATAAAGGTTTCCGTTAGAATCTTATCCTTTTGCAGGGCTTCTTCTTTAATCATTTGTAAGCCTACATTATGAGCCTTCATTTCTTCTAAATCTTTCATTTTAGCATTACCTATGATTTTGCCAAATAAAAGTAAAAGTTCTGTTTGTCCATAAGTTAAGGTATTTCCTTCTATATGATTGGAGTTATAATTAAACTCAAGCATAAACTTTTGTGAAATATGCTGTTTAAACTCATTCCTTTGAGATTCTAACAATTTCCACAACTCATATATCTTTAAAGTTTCATTCTCCATATTGATTTCTATTTTAATGTTCTTATTACCTTAACAACGACAAAGATACAAAATTATTATACCACCGTCGCTTTATTGTACCACAAGTTTGTGTGGTGTGATTCAAACAGTATAATTTTTCTATTGTACCACATAAAGTGTATTGTATCACATATAAATGTGGCACAAGACTAGTGGCAAGAATAATAGATTTATTCAAGATCATTGCGCAAGGCAGTGCGAGGAACAATTATACCCAAAAGAGGATTGACAGACAGCTGGATTACATAGATAGTCGTATAGAAGAATACGAGTCTGCCATTGATCCAAGCAATACTAAACCGATCGCCCCGGTTATCCACAATAGTACGATTATGAATTGAAGGAGATTCGGCTACTCCTCTTTTTTGATGTTAATGGTGATGTCGATATGACCATTATCTGATTTACGATTCTTCCAATCTTGCACAAATGAATCTATCACCTCATACACAATTCCAGTTATGGCCAAAATTAAAAGTGTCCAAGAAATTATTTTTACAAGAAATCCAAGTATCATATCCATAACGATTATATCTTTCACAAAGGTAGATAAAAATGTTTAATACCATAGCTATTAGTAGCCTACTTCATAGTCAACAAAAAAACATCCATCTCAAATTCGCGACTCAAGTCGCCGGCACTTATGAGATGGATGCTTTAAAACAATGCAAAGATATAATTTTTCTTTTTTATCGCCAAATATAAATGATTGTGAATTGCTTTCAGAAATTGTATCTTTGACATTCAACAACAGCACCGAAACGAACGTTACGGTTCTGATTTCAATTCTACAATAGTACGATTAGATTTTGTGATATTAAAATAATCCGTATATTTGAACCGAGCGGTCGAGATACTTCGAGTAGCGACGGTTTACCCTTGAAGACCTGATTATTTCAGGTCTTCTTGCTTAATAGAAGAGCATTCTCAGATGGGATACCGAGAGATAATTCCAAACTATGCATATTTATTTGATTATTAAAAAATTTTTATATCTTTGTGTCGGTGATTGCCCGAAAAGGCGCGATAACTTCAAGCTGTGACGTCACTAATAAGCCATGAGTAATCATGGCTTTATTTTTTTCAGTTCTGCCAATATTACATTCCTTTCGATGCTTTCGGCAGTGATGGTTATTGCCTTGCCGTTAAAAATGACATAGCATTTTTCTATGATGCCATCATCAAAGTCTCTTTTTCTCCATGAAATTGTCTTGGCGATATCTTGTGCCCTGAATCTGCCGTCGGACATATTTTTATCAAGGTCGATGACGATAGCCCTGCATCCTTGACCGATGGCTGACTTAAATCCTGCCGTTATTCCATTTGCACTCATCACCCCTTTTCTGTCTGCCACAAGCCCATTTATCAAATATTCGGGATTACTGTGCCCTTTTCTGAGTATGTGCTCATTAATCCTTATAGACATATCTGGGAAGGAATCAAGGAGTGCTTTTGCGGCTCTGATATTATCTTTTACCTCGGTACTGTCCGCATTGTTACTAACAAGCAGCCGGTCTCCGTATTCCTTGTCCGGAATACATCCGATATGGGTTACACAATTAATGTAGTATTGGCAACTTGTGCAGTCTTTTGCCTTGTTGGTGGGTGTGGACGGCGCGGAGCCGTCTGTTTTGAATGGACAGTTGCCGCAGCTGCTTGGGTAGTACGGGTGCGAGTCGCTGAAGAGTTTGCCGTCTTGTGCTGGGTTGTTGTCAAGACCGGGTGCAGGGTCGTCGCGGTCTGTTCCTGATGGTATTGGTGTTGCCGGTTCGTCTGTGGCTTCGAGGGAGCATTGGCAGCCCCAGCGGTCACCAGGTTTGTGTTGGCTCCAGAATGGGTTGCCTTTGGGAAGGACGGTGTCCCAGAATATCATGTGGTCCGCTCCCGGGGTGGCCGCGGTGGATGGCACCCACCGCAGGTTTGGGAGTACGTCTCTTTCGTCGTCGAACTGTTTCCATTGCCTTGCCTGTTCTGCGCGTTTGACCGCTGTGTCGTATTCGGTGCGGAGCCATACTTCATAGTCAACAAAAAAACATCCATCTCAAATTCGCGGCTCAAAGTGCCGGCACTTATGAGATGGATGCTTTAGGACAATGCAAAGATATAATCTTTCTTTTTTATCGCCAAATATAAATGGTTGTGAATTGCTTTCAGAAATTGTATCTTTGACATTCAACAACAGCTGAGCAGCTTTCTTTAATGGCTCAATATCTGTTGTGAATTGCTTTCAGAAATTGTATCTTTGACATTCAACAACAGCATAATCATGTAAATGCTTTCTGTAGAACATGTTGTGAATTGCTTTCAGAAATTGTATCTTTGACATTCAACAACAGCATAATCATGTAAATGCTTTCTGTAGAACATGTTGTGAATTGCTTTCAGAAATTGTATCTTTGACATTCAACAACAGCATTCTATACATTTTGCTGTGTAGTTTTTCAGTTGTGAATTGCTTTCAGAAATTGTATCTTTGACATTCAACAACAGCCTTCAATGACGAGCAATTTTCTAAATACTTGTTGTGAATTGCTTTCAGAAATTGTATCTTTGACATTCAACAACAGCTATCTGTCGCGCAACCTCTGTATCGTTAGAGTTGTGAATTGCTTTCAGAAATTGTATCTTTGACATTCAACAACAGCACATTCACGCGAAGATACTTCGCAAGTTCCGTTGTGAATTGCTTTCAGAAATTGTATCTTTGACATTCAACAACAGCGTGTATGTCATCCATTGCGTTCATTGTTGTGTTGTGAATTGCTTTCAGAAATTGTATCTTTGACATTCAACAACAGCTCACCCATATTTAAGAACAAAGCCAAATTGGTTGTGAATTGCTTTCAAAAACACACCCATAAATTTCCAACAACCAAAGTAAAA
>CAYMAX010000003.1:25643-46893 GCA_964388595.1 uncultured Muribaculaceae bacterium | reverse complement strand
CGCGACCCCGACCTTGGCAAGGTCGTGCTCTACCAACTGAGCTATTTCCGCGTTTGGGACTGCAAAGATAAGTCTATTTTTATTTCTGCCAAAAAAAATGTCTGAGATTAGATACTGGTGTTGAATTCACGAAGAAATCTGACATCGTTTTCAAAATAGTGGCGAAGGTCACGTACCTGCCATTTGAGCATGGCTATGCGCTCTATGCCCATACCGAAGGCAAAGCCTGTGTAGACTTCCGGGTCGATGTTGCAGGCTGTAAGCACGTTGGGATCGACCATTCCTGCTCCCATAATCTCGAGCCAGCCGGTACCCTTGCAGATGTTGCAGCCTTTGCCGCCACAGATGTTACAACTTATATCTACTTCAGTACTGGGTTCAGTGAAAGGGAAATAGGAAGGACGCATCCTGATTTTGGTATCTTTTCCAAACATTTCCTGCACAAAGAGGAGAATGGCCTGTTTGAGGTCGGCGAAAGAGACCCCTTTGTCTATATATAATCCCTCAACCTGGTGGAAAATGCAATGAGCTCGTGCAGAGATTGCCTCATTTCTAAATACTCGTCCGGGGCAGATGACTCTGATGGGAGGTTTCATCCTCTCCATGGTGCGCACCTGTACAGAACTGGTGTGGGTACGCAGAAGTATGGGATTGATACCGTGTGAGAGAAAGAAAGTGTCTTGCATATCACGAGCGGGATGGTCAGGAGGGAAATTCAATGCTTCGAAGACGTGGTGGTCATCTTCTATCTCGGGACCTTCTGCCAAAGCATATCCCAATTTATTGAATATGGATATTATCTCCTCTCTGGTGATGGAAATGGGATGACGAGTGCCAAGTTCAAATGAATCTCCGGGCAAAGTGTAGTCAACGTCATTCTGGGGAGTGGCCAAAGCTTCTTCCATCACCACTCTCAATTCTTCAATCTTGGCGGTAGCAGTTTGTTTGAGTTGGTTAAGACGCTGCCCGAATTCTTTTTTCTGCTCCGGTGTGTAATTTCTGAACTCATCGAAGAGTTGGGTAATCTCACCTTTCTTGCCCAGCAGATGGACTCTGACGTCTTCGATTTCTTGAGCTCTCTTCACTTTTAAATCTTCTATCTCAGTGAGAAGCTCCTCTATCCTATCTTTCATCATATTCATTGTAGTAGTATTATTGCCTTTATCTTGTCTTTGGTTTTATCCCAATATGGTCGTTATCATATCAACATTGACAAAATGTCCTTGTTGTCGCCATCAATGTTGTCGGTTTATCGTTTTCTATTTATCATTGATTGATTACCATTTAACGGCTTGCCTATTGAGGGGCATGGTCATGCAGCGGGCTCCGCCACCACCGCGGGGGAGTTCGGAGCCATCGATGGTAACGACGCACTTCTTGTTGCCTTTGACAGTGGACTTGCCGTAGATAACCTCCCAAGCAGGGATGATTTCAAACCCGTGATTGGATAATTCAGTGAGTGTATGAGTGTTGCGAGCATAAGAAATAACTTTCCCGGGGGCAAAAGCGAAAAAGTTGGCACCACTGTGCCATTGTTCTCTCTCCTGGTCCCATTCATCAGCTTCTCCTCCACAGACGATGGGTTCGAGATCCATACCGAGTCTTTTGAGAACTGAAGGGATATTGGCAACACTCTTGATCTTGGTGACTTTTCCGTTGTCGATGGTGATGTGAACTGTCTGATACTGATTCTCTTCCAAAATAAGAGGAGAGAAGACCATACATGTATCTCTGTCCAAAAGGGTAAATACCATATCGAGATGTATAAATGATTCTGGAGTATGAGGAAGCTGCTGCACTATGACATGTCTTCTTCCTTCAGGGGCTATCTTGCCAAGCCGGGTCAGAAGCATGTCAATCCCCTGAGTACTTGTCCTCAAACCATTTCCTATCAACAATATGTCTTCGCGAGCTACGAGAATATCTCCCCCTTCCATATAGACATCAGGATTGCCCGGCTGGAAATCATATCCATTGATGATCCCAGTCTCGAAAGTGCCGCTCCCTTTGTAGATAGCCTCCATAATGAAAGATTCTCTCATTCGCACTTTGCTGGCCATTTTGCAAATCAATGCATTGTTGCCAATAGTTACTGAAGCATCTCTTGTGAAGTAAAAGTTATATAGAGGGAAAAGAGCGTAATAGTTCTCATTAAGAAATGAAGAAAGTGTATTGATCTTGGCAGGAAGTCCCTCAATCAGCACTTTGGCAAGTTTGTGCGAATTCATCTCCATAAGCATGTCGAAATAATCCGTAACTTGCTCGGTAACACATATTTTACCAATTAAAGACTGCCTTTCGGTGTCATTGTCGAGCACTTTGATAAGAAGGTCCTCAACTTTATAGACATCTGCTACCTTGGAGAGAACTCCTTCGAGTTGCTGATATTCTTCCTGTGCGATAGACAGATTGAGAATATCACTGTACAATGCTCTCTGCGCCATCTTTGGAGTCATGTTTTCAACTTCCGGCCCGGGTGTGTGGAGCAGTACTGATTGGAGTTTGCCTATTTCTGACTGAATATTAATCTTCAATGGATTGTTGCTGTCCTGCATATTATTGAAATTTTGATTTATCTTTTACTGCGAGGTCTGTAATCATAGTTTTGAACTTGGCCTCATCACGGGGAGCTACCAAAAGAACATCATCTGTATTAATCACCATAAAGCCATCAAGACCTTTGACTACCACGAGCTTGCCCTTCTCTTCCGATACGATGATGGAATTCTTGGTGTCATCTATCATATTGTCTCCCACTTTGATATAATTGTTGTTTACATCTTTGTCGCAATGGAAGAACAGAGATTCCCATGTACCAAGATCGGACCAGCCGAACGAAGCCTGAAAGACATGAGCTCTGGAGGTTTTTTCCATAACTCCATAATCTATGGAAATGCTCGTGCAGTCTTCATAGATTTTGTTGATATATCTTTGTTCGCGAGGGGTATTGTAATATTTTTCTCCAGATTTGAAGAGTATATATACTTCCGGCAACCAATGTTCTATCGCTTTACATATCATTTTTACACTCCAAATGAAAATACCGCTGTTCCAAAGAAATTCCCCACTTTCCACAAACACTTTTGCAAGCTCTGCATTGGGTTTCTCGGTAAATGTCTTGACACTGTAAGCAAGATTGCCGTCAATAGTCTCGGAATCTTTAAGATTGCACTGAATATATCCATATCCGGTCTCCGGACGTGTTGGTTTAATACCGATAGTGAAGAGTTCTTCCCTGTTGGAAGCATATTTCAAAGCACACTGTATCGTGTCCAAAAAGAGGTCTTCATTGGAAATAAAATGATCTGAAGGTGCCACTACCATCGTGGCGTTGGGATTCTTGACTTTAATCTTCCACGCTGCATAGGTAATACAGGGAGCAGTATTGCGACGATGAGGCTCCAGAAGAATATTCTCTGGAAGAATATCCGGGAGCTGCTTTTTCACGAGGTTCTTATAAATGGAAGAAGTGACAACGAGAATATTTTGGGCCGGGATAATCTTAATAAATCGGTCGTAGGTCATCTGAAGAAAAGTGCGGCCGGTGCCAAGAATGTCAAGAAACTGTTTGGGGCGGGAATTTCTGCTCACAGGCCAAAACCTGCTGCCTACTCCACCCGCCATAATCACGCAATAAAAATTATCATCCATTGCTATATTGATATTTAATTAAAAACGTCTGAAAGGGATAAATGCATCCGGTACATATTCTACTCTGTAGCCGCTGGCATCGAAAATCACAGATGCTATGTCGAAATGCGCATCGTCTTCGATTTGATGTCTGAGGATGTATCCTGAAGCTGCTTTGATGAGTAATTGTTGTTTCCTGAGACTGACTGTGTCGCGAGGATGTATCGCAGCAGGCATTCTCAATGAACGAACCTCGACGATGTGAAGACCATCACTGCTACTCATAATAAGGTCTATCTCTCTGTGTCTGCTTCGCCAATTCTTCGCCAACAACGTCATCCCTCTGCACTTAAGAAATCTAAGAACAATCTCCTCAGCTTCTCTACCAATTTCCAATCTCGACATCCCCTGCCATCTCTCCCCACTCATATCTCTTTTAGTCAATGTGCAAAGGTAGGAAAAGACTTTTAGATTAAAAAATAGATAAAAAAGGGGTGCCATAAGACACCCCTTTAATAATATCGAATCGATTTGGACTATTCAGTCACTTTAGTAACAAAGTATGCATTTCCTACTTGAGCAGTTCCTTTATAAGCAGCACGATAACCTACAATGGTGATTTTATCTCCTGCTACGACTTTTAATGACTCGAATGATTTATCATTCTTAGCCATAGGTGTTCTCGTAACACCGTAGACATAAATCGTATTCCCTTCTGAATCGGTAAGGTCAAAATTGCCATAAACTGTGCTCTTGAAATTGGATACGGTACCTGTGAGTCTGTAGTAAACGGAAGTGCTGACTTCAGCAGCTTTGAATTGTGCCACAGTGACATCTGTAGATGTTACAGCTGTTTCCAATACTGACTCGAGAGCTTCAATAGTTTCTTTATATTGGCCTCTCTTGCACAGGAAAGTGAAAATATCACCCTCTCTGTAATCAGACAGAGATTTACCGGCTTCAGTAATAGTAAATCCATAGACATAGAGAGTATCTTTGTCATCAGCGACATAGAAACGTCCCTTAGCTTTATTGGCAAAGGAAGTAATCTTACCTGTAAGTCTGTACAGAGCGGTAGTAGATACAGGAGCTTCTTTAAACTCAGCTAAAGTCACTTCTGCTATCTCTCCTTCTTGAAGTACTTCTACCTCTGTCCCATAAACGACACCTCCGGAAGTGGTAGCAAACTGAAGAGTAGTCCCTCTGGCACCGGCAGTATTGGCTGTGAATCCAACACTTACTGTCACAGTATCACCTACTGCAGGAACGATAGACCTGATGGAAATCCAGTCTTGATCTTCTTCAGGAATGGAGAAATTGACACCATTGCCCTTGCAGACCAGTCTGATGTTGATGGTAGTGTCACCTTTATCTGCGTTAATTTCTTTATCAACAGCAGAAATAAGAGATTTGACAAGTTTAGTAACGGTAACATCTACAAGTTCTACTGTACCATTGTAAGTAGTCTTGGGACCTTCGACAGTGATTTTATCACCGACTTCGATACCCCAACTCTTGAAATTCTTTGTTCCACCATTCTTGTCGAGAGTACCATAAATATAGACCTGACCAGTCGCATCAGCGATATACCAGTTGCCATATTCTGTGTTAACGATGGAAGCAACTGAACCGGTCACTTTATAAGTCTTGCCATCTGCTCCGGCGATAACTTCAGCACATGTAGCTTCAGATACGGGAGTGATACCTATGGACTGTTCAACATTGATGTATTGTACCTTAGTACCTACTTTGATAGGAAGGTCCTCGATCTTACGTGTCTTGGTAGTAGCTTCTGCTTTGAAGGATACTGCGAATTCTCCGGCTCCACCTGAAATGGGAGTAAGAGTCAACCAAGTAGCTTTCTTGCCTGTAGTGTCTATGGCCCAGTTTTCGGTAGCAATAATATTGATAGTGATAGTACCACCATCTTTGGGTATGGAGATATATGAGTTGGATACTTTCAATTCTGACATAGTATTGATGACGATATCCTCCTTCTTACAGCCAAAGAGTGCCAAACAAGCGATAATTGATATAAATAAATATTTTAGTTTCATACTTGTATGTGCTTTAATTAGTTAAACATATATTTGATACCCACTTGCATATACCAGCACTGACCAAGAGATTTCAAAGGAGTCCAGGTATTAACACTGCCGGAGTATGAGGAAGGTGTTGAGAATACAGGAACACCATCTGGATCAATTCTTTCTTTCTTAAGAATACGACCACTGTTTAAAGAAGGATCCATGTATTTGGTTACGCCCCAATTGGAATTGAATAGATTCAATACATTCTTGAGGTCAACACTGAGCTGAATTGTGTTTACAGATGAACCAATCTTAAATTTGAAATCGTGAGCATAACGAAGGTCAATCTTGTGAGTCCAGGGAGAATAAACGCTATATGCTTCTGCATATTTGCCTTTATTATTCTTTAGATATTTGTCATTGTCGACATAAGCCCAGAAACGTTCGGCATCGTCAGTTGACGCAAATCTTATCTCTGTCTCATCTTTAGGGATGTAGAGAGCATCGTATGCATAGTTATCATTATTCAGGTCATTGACATACATATAGGAATAATTGTATCCACCTCTCCAAGCTTCATAGAAGATGCTGAAGTGATTGTTACCCTTATCGGTATAAGTCAAAGAAGCAATGGCACGGTCAGGAGTTACATATTGTGAATTGTGAAGAGAAGGGTTGTTGGGGCCTTCGATGGTGGGGATATATGTAAATGCTGAAGAAGCATCTGATCCGGGCATACCTGTAAGTTCTTTAGATACTGTATGGGTATATGATGCAGTGATAAACAATTCGGGAATAGGACGAATGTTGAAGGAAGCAGTAGCTATATAACCATAACCTTTATTGGTATTGGAAAGAACGTATGCAGACGTCTTGGTGTAGGTGTAATTGGAAGGATAGATGTGACGAGTGTCTGCGCCGTTGAGACGAGCAAAACCTTCAGGAGACTTCATGTTGATATCCTGGATATATACACCATTGACTGTCTTATTGAAGATGAATTCACCTGTCAAACTCATAGGGAATGATGTAGGGAATGCATAATCAACAGCTATGGAAGATTTCCAAACTTGAGGCATTCTGAATTTGGGATCTACTGCTGCAAAAGAACTACCTACAACACCTTTTTCAGGAGAGATAGTAGTGGGGAACTTGTTAGGATCGAGTTGATTCATCTTGGCGAGCAAGTCGCTTACGTTGGTAATCATATTACCTGCAAATGAAGCGAGGAGTGGATCGGGATTGGCAACACCATTGGTATATTTGGTAGTGATAGATGCCACATTCTGAACCATACCTGAGTTGGTAGGCATATTGGTGAAGAATACTAAAGGAAGACGGCCTGAGAAGAGACCTGTACCACCACGGAATTTAAGACTCTTGTCTCCCAAAACATCCCATGTGAAACCGATACGGGGAGATACCTGAATTTTAGGTGTAGGCCATTTGCCTGTATCTATGTGAGTGCCATTGTAATCAAGGTCATAAATGGCCTGATTGGTCATAACGTCATGGTTATCGAAGATAATGGTCTCAAGACGAAGACCTGCGGTAAGTTTAAATTTGTTGGAAGGTGTCCATTCTTCCTGAGCATAAATGGATGCTTTGTGGAAACGAACACGAGCTGCAGGACTTTCATTTCCATCATAACCGTAAGTAAGAGCTACAGTCTCAGGAGCTGCTCCGGTCAAGAAATCTTCAAGGCTGTTGTAACGATAATAGCCTGTACCATTTCTCATGTAGGAGTTGTCAGCCATCTGATATTCATAACTCAAACCAGCAATGATTTTGTGTTTACCTGTATAATATGTGAGGTCATCTTTCACTGTGACAACTCTGTTGTGCACACCGTTGTTCCAAGTGAAAAGTTCATAACCAGCTGACATATAAGGATAGATACCTGTACCATCAAGAATATCTATGAAGGGGAATTTGGAAGAGTTAGTGCCACGAATATCATCGAGTTCGGAATAAGTAGCAAGCAACTGATTGGAAAGTTTGTCTGTGAAACGGCTGTTCCAGTCGACTGACCAAGTGTTGACTTTGTTGTCCATGGAATACATAGAATTCGCAAAAGCCATAGCATATTGAGACAGACGATTCTGAGTAGTACGCTGTCCGCAGTTACTTGAAGAACCGTTGGTGCTATTCCAGCCACGGTTAAGAGTGTAGTTGTAACGTACAGCTATCTTATTGTCTTTGTTGATGTTCCAGTCGATACGACCAAGTATCTTCATATTGCTTTCGTTGGCAGGATAATTCAGATATGAACCTGTATCATAGCCATATTTATCTTTCAGGAAGTCTGATACTCTCTGCATGTCGGCCTGAGTGGTACGGGAAATATAATTATCGGGATCAGCAACTCCGTCAACTGAAGGACGCCAACGGTTAACAATCGTAGGAATCTGAGAATATTCAAAGTTGGCAAAGAAGAAAAGTTTGTTCTTAAGAATGGGACCTCCGAAGGTAGCACCATAAGTAGTGGTACGGTCTTTATCGCGAGCACCTGCCAATTCTGTACCTGCAACTGTATTGCCACGCATATTTTCATTGCGATGGTAAACATAAGCAGAGGCTTTGAAGGTGTTGGTACCTGATTTGGTAATAGCGTTCACACCGCCACCGATAAAGTTGGTCTGACGTACATCGTAGGGAGAAACAACTATCTGGACTTCTTCAATCGCATCGATGGAGATAGGATTGCCACCGCCGGGGAGGTTGGAGCTAAGACCGAAGTTGTTGTTGAAGTTGGCACCATCGACTGTGAAGTTGGCGGTACGTCCATCAGAACCTGCAAATACCATCCCATTACCACCATAAGGAGAAATTTTGGTAATGTCAGTGATACTTCTGCTGATAGTAGGAAGCTCAGTAATCTGTTTGTTACTGATGTTGGTGGAAGCACCTGTCTTATCAACAGAAAACTTTGATGATGAGGTAGCGACCACAACTGCTTCACTCAACATCTCATTGTCTTCTTTCATCGAAGCATTCAAGTCGTATGCTTCACCGAGAACAAGAGTGATATCAGTATAAGTAACCGTCTGATATCCCAAGCATGTAATGTTGACTGAGTAAGGTCCGCCGGCACGCATACCATTGATGTAGAAGCGTCCGTCACCGCTGACTACAGCATAATATTCGGTACCAGAAGGAACGTGTGTCGCGATGACATCGGCTCCTATGACCGGAACATTAGCTTCATCAACTACACGACCCGTGAGAGAGGAAGTTGTAACCTGTGCAGACGCTGAGATAGCGAAGAACAGGCACATTGCCACAAAGGCAAATTTTCTAAATGTTTGTTTCATAAATTATTATTAGTGGTTAGTAGTTTTTCCGGGGGCAAAGATAAGAAAATGGTTCTTAATCTCCCTTTTAAAATATCATATTTCGAGGGGATAATATTGGACTCTCCATCTATCATTCCGATTAACAAGTGATTATCCAAAATCACAGGGCTGAAACTATCGGGTTCGAGAAGAGAAAGCAGGGCTACGGCGTCATAGGGCTGGGAAAGAATGTTGGTATCGGGATAGATTTTGTGATAGAGTTCGGGGTGGTCTTGAGAAAACCGGGCATTGGTCTCGACTGCCATATCGCGAAGCAAAACTCCGGCAGGATGTCCGGACGAAGCAAAGCCATCAAAATCTTCTCTGGAAAGGGCGAGAGGATAAGCTGCATATTTGCCTACCAGGGTGAATGGAATCTGACCTTGAAATTCGAAAAGTGAATAGCAAGCCAACATATCTTCTCTGACATTGAATGCCTGAGGGTCCGGCATCATTATCCCCTTTTCGTCTATTTGTGCCTGTCCCTGAAAATATATGCGTGAGATTTTGGTGATGAGGGATGGATTGTATCGCAAAGCTTCATTCAATGATGTCGCCTGAGCTATCAGAAGTATATTGCTCTGACCATGTGTGTGAACAAGTATAGAATCAATGAATCGATATCCGCTCCCCACAGGTACACTTTCAGAGTGAAGAAGAGAGAGAAGATGACGAGCCGTCTGTAAGCTATTTTCTACTTCCGAAGAAGTACAGGCCACGCCCACGATTTGAACCGATGGATCGGATAGAGCAAGACATAGTGCGACTGCATCATCTACGTCTGCCTCTATATCTGTGATTATAAACAACTTATCTGCGCTTTGTGGGCTGCAACTGCACAGCATCCCAAAAAGCACCACCATCGACGATAAGAAAGCAGTAACTCTCAAGAAAAACAGATTTTCACAAGGGCAAAGATAAGAAGTGTCCCCATAATAACCTTGATGTATCTTTGTGTTTTTATTAACAATATTATTGTCAATTGTTAATAATATTACTTATCTTTGCGGCCGAAATAAGTGGAGAGATTTGACTGCTTGCAACCACTTAAAAAAATGCTAAAAACCATTTCGGTCCATAATACCTGTCAAATCTCTCCCCGAAAGAGATTTTTTATTTTATATCATACAGTTATTATGTCATATTTATTTACATCCGAATCAGTATCTGAAGGGCATCCCGACAAGGTGTCCGACCAGATTTCAGACGCCATCCTTGACGATTTTCTCCGTCAGGATGCAGAAGCCAAAGTGGCTTGTGAAACTTTTGTCAGTACAGGTCTTGTCGTAGTGGGCGGCGAAGTTCGTTCCGACAACGCATATGTGGATATCCAGCATATTACCAGGGACGTTATTCGCCAGATAGGTTACACCAAGGCTGAATATATGTTTGACAGCAAATCTTGTGGAGTACTTTCTGCTCTTCACGAACAATCTCCCGACATCAATCGCGGAGTGGTGGTAGAAGATAAAAACGAGCAGGGTGCAGGAGACCAGGGAATGATGTTCGGCTATGCTTGCAACGACACAGATGAATATATGCCCCTCCCCCTCACATTGGCCCATGTTGCCCTCATCGAGCTTGCCAAGATTAGAAAGGGTGGAAAAGAGATGAAATATCTCCGTCCCGATGCCAAGTCTCAGTTTACCATCGAATATGATGACGACCACAAACCTGTCAAGGTTCACACTATCGTCATCTCCACTCAGCACGATGAGTTCGTTGCAGCCCCCGGACTAAAGATTGACACTCCCGAAAATGATGCTGCGATGCAGAAAATCATTCACGATGACGTCAAGAACATTCTCATCCCCCGCATAGTCAAACGAATGCCAAAGCGTATCCAGAAACTATTCGATTGTGATTTTGTCCTTCATGTCAACCCCACCGGGAAATTTGTGATAGGTGGTCCTCACGGAGACACAGGACTTACAGGCCGTAAGATTATAGTAGATACATACGGCGGTAAGGGTGCCCATGGTGGCGGTGCATTTTCAGGCAAAGACCCCAGCAAGGTAGACCGTTCGGCAGCATACGCAGTTCGCTATATTGCCAAAAATATGGTAGCCGCAGGGGTAGCTGACGAGATGTTAATCCAGGTATCTTACGCCATAGGAGTAGCACGTCCTGTAAGTATCTATGTGAATACTTTCAATTCTGCCAAGGTCAATATCTCTGACGGAGAGATTGCTCTGAAAATAGAAGAGCTGTTCGATTTGCGTCCCGCCAAAATCATCGAGAAATTCGGACTCAAAAATCCCATCTATCTTCCCACGGCCTCTTATGGTCATTTCGGAAGAGACCCATTCACCCGCAAAGTGGAGCTTATCAGAGGTCATAAAGTGGTTGAAAAAGAGATTCAGTTTTTCGGATGGGAGAAGCTTGATGCAGTCGACAAAATCAAGAAAGCTTTCAAGATATAATCTTCAATATGTAACATCAGATGAGTTGGGGAGAGGCGTTGTTGGATCTGATTTACCCGAGACATTGTCCTGTATGCGACAGGATCATGGACTCGGAAGAAAAGCACATTTGCCGGGACTGTCTGCAAGACATCCCTCTTACCTACTATTGGTCATGGGCAAATAATCCATTGGAGAAGAAACTATGGGGACGCAGTTATCTGCAATCCGTAGTTTCTTTATTTTTTTATTCTCGTGATAATGGATATTCTCACCTCATCCACCGCATCAAATATGGAGGTGACATCTCTCTTGGCAAGTATCTAGGGTCTATGCTTGGTAATTATCTGAACGAAAGGATGAAGGATGGGGATATGAAAATTGATTACATTATCCCTGTCCCGCTGCACCCTGTCAAACAATTCAGGAGAGGATTCAACCAGGCGTCTGTCATAGCGGAAGGTATTGCCTCCGGATTGAAATACAAGACAGAGATAGAGAAAGGAGTGCTGAGACGACATCATCACGCTACTTCTCAGACTAAGATGTCTGTCGAGGATAAATGGTCCAATGTGGCTGATGACTTCTCGCTCCGACCCGAGCACAGTCATCTTGAATATAAACATATCCTACTCGTGGACGATGTCCTCACATCGGGGGCGACAGTGGAAGCCTGCTGCTCTGTTCTATCTATCATCGAGGGTATTAAAATCAGTGTTGCCACACTCGCAACGGTCCAATATTAGGTGTTGATTTGTCGAAGATAATAATTACTTTTGCGTAATGTTTGACTTCATCAACATAACTATTGCAGATATTATCGATATCATTTTGGTAGCGATACTTATCTTCAATCTCTTCAAAATCATCCGTGGCACTTCGGCTTTCAATATCTTTCTCGGCATTGTCCTCATTTATTTTGCCTGGATTATAGTCAAGGCCTTCAACATGAAGTTGTTGTCCTCTATTATGGGACAAGTGCTGGGGGTAGGAGTCATAGCCCTTATCATCATATTTCAACAGGAGATACGAAGATTCTTGCTGCACTTGGGCAGCCGCTATATGAAGAACCATTCCAATAAGAACTGGTTTTCCAAAATATTTTTCAAGAGCAGAGAGATAGAGATTCCGGTCAAGTGTATTGAAGAGATATCACAAGCTTGTCACAGGATGAGCGAGACCCGCACCGGTGCGCTGATAGTGCTCTCACATACCTCTTCACTGGAGTTTGTCATAGAGACAGGGGACATCATAGACGCCGCTGTCAACAGGCGTATTATCGAAAATATCTTTTTCAAAAACACCCCTCTCCATGATGGGGCAATGATTATCACAGCAGACAGGATAGTGGCAGCTCGCTGTACCCTGCCCATCATAGACAATCCCAACCTCCCTCCCCAATATGGGATGCGACACAGAGCTGCGGCAAGTATCACGGCCGATACCGATGCTGATGCCATTGTGGTCTCTGAGGAGACAGGCAACATCTCGTTTGTCACCAATGGTGATTTGAAAACCATGACAAGTATGAGCGAGTTGAAGCTCTCCATCGAAAACTCTTATCGAAAATAGCCGTTTGCTATGATTGCAGCCTCCAAATTGGAACAAAAAATCGGGTTTGACAAGATCAGACAGATGATTATCGATGGATGTTCCACCGGATATGGCAAGACTCGTGCCTCTCAAGAGAATTTTTCCACCTCACAAAGCGATATTGAACTCCGACTCCGGCTGACTGATGAGATGAGAGTCATCCTGATGTTTGAAAATTCTTTCCCCGATACCGGATTCGTAGATTGCATTCCTTTTCTCATCCCCCTTCAAAATGAATTTACCCACATCGACTTGATATCCCTCGGGAAACTGAAAAGTTCGCTGGAGACTCTGCGCAAGATTCTCAACTTCTTCAAGGGATGCAAAGAGGGGCAATATCCATGTCTGCACTCTTTGACCGCGCCTATAGGAACTTTCCCCGAAGTATCCCACAGAATCGAATCAATCCTCGATAAGTATGACAATGTGAGAGATAATGCCTCAGAAGATCTTTCCAAAATAAGGCGGGAGATCAAAGACAAGGAAGGAGTTATCTCCAAACGAATACAATCTATACTGCGGATAGCACAACAAGACGGCATAGCAGACCAGGATGCCACCGTCTCTGTGCGTGACGGCAAGATGCTCATCCCTGTATCTGCCGGCAACAAAAAGAAAATCACCGGTATTGTCTATGACGAATCTTCTTCGGGTAAGACCTCTTTCATAGAGCCTATCGAGATAGTGGAGCTCAACAATCAGGTCAGGGAACTGCACTTTCGTGAACAGCGGGAAATATTAAAAATATTGGTAGAATTCACCGACTTCCTAAGACCCTACCTTCCTGATATTATTGCCGCTTCAGAATATATGGGAGAGCTCGATTTCATCCATTCGAAGGCATCTGTCGCCTCTAAAATGCAGGCCGGTATGCCCATAATATCTTCGGCAAAAGAGACTATCTTGAAAAAAGGGAGGCACCCTCTTCTAGAGGAGGCACTGCGCAAAGAGGGGAAAAGCATCGTTCCGTTAGACATCGTCCTTCGCCCTGACAAAAGAATTCTTCTCATTTCAGGTCCCAATGCAGGAGGAAAGTCGGTATGTCTCAAGACTGTAGGGCTGCTACAATATATGCTGCAATGGGGAACACTCATCCCGGCAGTAGAGACTTCTGAACTGCAAATCTTCGATAATATTTTCATCGATATAGGAGACGACCAATCATTGGAAAACGACCTCAGCACTTACAGTTCTCACCTCACCAATATGCGTGAAATGCTTAAAGAAGCAGGGGACAAATCTCTTGTTCTGATTGATGAATTCGGCTCGGGCACAGAGCCTACTGCAGGTGGTGCCATTGCGGAGCAAATCCTCTGTGAACTTGAAGGAAAAGGGAGTTATGGAGTGATTACCACTCACTATACCAACCTCAAATTTTATGCATCCAACAGCAATGGAGTCATAAATGGAGCGATGATGTTTGACACAGCCAAAATAGAACCTCTGTTTAAACTCGAAATCGGACTCCCCGGCAATTCCTTTGCTTTCGAACTTGCCCGCAAGATAGGGCTCCCCGAACAGACTGTCCACGGAGCAGAAGAGAGAGCTGGAAGTGAATTTGTATCGATAGAACGTCATCTGCGCAAAATAGCCCGCAATAAACGCCAGCTTGAAGAGAAACTTGCTCACATCAAATCGACAGACAAAACTCTCGAAGTGATAACCGAAAAATACGAGAAGGAACTCGGGGAGGTCAAAACTCTGCGAAAAAGTATGTTGGATGACGCCAAAAAGGAAGCAGCCGAGATTCTCTCTGAAGCCAATGCGCGTATTGAGGCGACTATCAAAGAAATCCGCGAATCCCAGGCCGAGAAAGACCATACTCGGGAAGTACGCAAACAGTTGGATGACTATGCCAAGGAACTGTTAGATAAAAGACAATCTGCCATAGATGCAGATATAGAGAAGAAGATGGCACTTATCGTGGAACGCAAGCGCAGAAATGCCGCCCGTAAATCTAAGCAACCTCATACTCCTGCCCCAGGCACCTCAACTCAGGTGGAGATTCCCATCGAAGTGGGGAGGAAGGTCAGAGTCAAAGGAAGCGACTTGGTGGGAGAAATCGTCAGAGTCTCAGGCAAAAAAGTGAGTGTGGCCATCGGAGAGATTATCAGCAAGATGGATATTGACAAAGTGGTTGGAATATCTGTCAAAGAATTTAAAAACACCGCCAAGCCATCGCCCGTGACAAGTCATTACGACAGTGCTGCTCTTGCTGAGAGAAGACTCAACTTCAAACCTTCCATAGATATCCGTGGTATGAGACTCGATGAAGCCATCGATGTCGTCACACGTTTTATTGATGATGCTCTGATGGTGGGTATGAACCAAGTAAGTATCCTTCATGGCAAAGGCAACGGAGTACTCCGTGAAGAAATACGTAAATATCTAAAAATCACCCCCGGTGTCAGTTCGTTTCACGATGAAGAGATCCAACACGGGGGGACCGGTATCACTATTGTATTACTGAAATAGTGCTTTTACTTTGCCCCAGAAACCTTTGGGTGCTTTTTTCACTTTAATCACATCGCCGTGGTCATCACGTACGGCTCTTTTCCAGACATCGCTGTAGCCGGGCTGAGAAGGATAAGCAGGGATAGCTTTGGAATAGCCGTTGTTTTGGAAAGTACCATCTTCGTTTTGATGTTTGATGTTGCCATCCATATACTTAACCAATAGATAGGCATCAAGTTCTTTCCAGGTATCGAAAAGATTTTGAGTGGTACGGAGAGTGTAGTCGGTGAGATATTTTCTGGTCGCTTTGACACTTGCCTCGCTGGATTTGCCTTTTTGCAGGATGTCAAGAACTTTCGCATCTACTTGAGCTACCTCTTCGAGACATTTCATCTCATGTTTGTGAGCAGTAGCCAATACTTCGGGTGCTACTCTGTCATAAAGCAGATATGCAAACTGAGCCACTCTGTTGGTAAGCCAAAATAGAGATGTCGGAGAATAAGTCATAAGGTCTCCATTGCCGACTTTCACACATTCAGGGACTTCGGTGATGGAAGTGTAGATGGGTGTCACTGTAGAAGTGGCTGCATCATCTACTCCAAACCAAAGAATACCTCCTATCTCGTCGGGAAGCCAATTGCGTCCCTGGCAAATAATCCAAAAACCTGTCTGTTGAGTAGCGATGGCACGTTCATTGACATATTCCACTCCGTCCACTTCGAAATTCATCGGTCTCCATCTGTAAGGAGTGTGATGTCCACCTGCTCCGATATCCTGAGTCATATCCATGGGAGTCCCTTCGTAATGGTCTCTCATCACATCAGCCACCTCTTCTACTCCAACTTTCTCTGCGGGTTTTATAAAAAGAGGCATTTTGTTGTCGGGATTGTAACCCATGGCATAATCGATATAGTCAGAAGCTTTCTTCTCTCCTATCATACCATCACCGAGAATGTTGAAAGCACTCCATACACGCGCTTCACAACCTCTTAGAGCACCGAAATCGAGGGGAGCATAAGCATCACAAAAACTGAAATCTGCATCTTCGCCTGTGAAATAACCCATCTCACGGGCAAAAGAAACTACATCGGGAGAATAAAGCCAATTGTCGGAATCATTAAAATCAATCTTGGTAATACGCGCCTGATTGGCATGAGCACATATATAACCATCGGGAACTCTGGCAGCTGCCCACACAGCACCTTTACGGATATTGACTCCGTTTTCCATTTTAGTCCCTTTCCCTATAATTTCGAGAATCCAAACTTCGTCTTTATCGCCGATAGAGAGAGATTCCCCTTCTGAACCATATCCATATTCACTTACCAGATCTGCAATAATCTGAATAGCTTCACGTGCAGTCTTGGCACGTTGAAGAGTGATATAAATAAGAGCCCCGTAATCAACTACGCCGGTGGAATCATACAACTCATGACGCCCTCCATAAGTGGTCTCGGTAATCATCACTTGGTGTTCATTCATGTTGCCCACAGTCTGATAAGTGCGCATAACCTGTGAAATGTCTCCCATATATTTTCCCGTATCCCATTCATAAACATTCAAAATGCTGTTTTTAGGGAAGAACCCTGCCGGTGTATAATAAAGTTCTCCGTATAGCATATGAGAATCGGCCGAATAAGAAATCAGTACCGAACCATCCTTTGATGCCCCTTTGGAAATCAAGATATTAGTGCAGGCAAAAGAGTCAACTGACATTAATATGACTGCCAGAAGGCAGATCAAGGTTTGAAGTGTTTTTTTAATCATATCTTTTAAAATTAGTATTTTTGTGAAAAGTTTGGCTTCAAAAATAAGATTTATTACTCAAACCACAAAGTACGATATGATCAAAAAAATATTATTTAGTCTCACGGCTCTCGTTTTCTCTTTCTCACTGAGTGCACAAGAGCCTCCAAAACAAAAATCTCCTGAAGAGATGGCTTACGAAGAGTCCAACAGGCTTGAAAAACTGCTCAATCTGCAGCCACATCAGACTTTCTTTGTCGATTCTCTGCTACAACACGACATGAGGGCCATGAAAGAAGAGACCGAAAGACTACAGAGGACAGGAGTACAGGAGGTCACCGTCTTTCAAACCATTCAGAAAAAATGGGTGGAACAGATCGAAAAAGGTTATCGTAAGATTTTCACTGACGAGCAATGGAACGAGTACTTGAAATCTCAAGGAAAATTCAAGAAAGACAAAAAGGACAAAAAGGATAAAAGAGGTGGTAAAAATAAAAATTGATTATTTCAATTTTGATACACGCCACACATCATCTATTTTGGAAACCGTAAGAGACCCTTTTATGGGCTTTTGGTCGTTAGTAAGGTCTATTTGATACTTAAACACCACCGAACCATCTGCTTTCTTTTCTGCTTCTTCAAATACTATTTTGGCTCCCTGGAGCATCTTGACCAACTCACCTTTGACCTCATCCGGCATTTCATCTACCTCTTCCTGATTATCAAGAAGTGTCTTCTGGATAGGAGAAGAGCAGTATTCAGCTGCTTTGGCATAATTAATCGAAAAGTATGATTCAAGAAAATCATAAGCGACTTTAGTGGCTTCTTCTACACTTTTATTGCAAGAAGATAAAAATAGGGCCATCACCGCAATGATAACTGTCTTAATAAAGTATTGTCTTTTCATAGTATTAAATATTTATTCTGTTAAGCCCCATCGTGACAAGTCTCGCTGGGCAATAATTTGATTTCTGGTACTTGCGGGAAGATTTGAGAAAAATTGATATCCTGTCCTGTCTTCAATCCTTTTGACCGTGACTACATCTTGGCCGTTGATGGTCTGTCTACCATAACCTTCGTTCTTTTCAAAAAGAAAACCGATACTGTAGTAAGATTGAGTCTTAGCCTCATATAGCAGAATCATTTTGAAGTAACCTCTGGGAATGGCAGTGACTTTTTTACCCTGTGTGTCTCTCATGTATGTAATCTCGCTGCTTCCTTCGCTTGTCAATAGAGGACCCGTCACTACATAGAGGGTGTCACTCGATGTGTTGGCATCTGCTATCGTCCTTATCTTCCCTTCGAGGTCTGCCCAAATACTGCCGTTGAAATCGCCATGCTGCGCAGTCATATTGGTGTAGAAATATGTATCTTCATTGACCGATATGCTGCAATTGCGGTCGGCCGAGGGAATTTGATGCCCCCTGTTGTAATTATATCCCTGACTCCCATAGAGTGAATAGTATGATTTGCTGAGATTTACCTGATAAATGGTCGGAACTTTGGGATCCCAGCCCCAAGCATCAGTTCTGGATGTTCTTCCACGATAGATAGAGGTAAGAGGATATGCTACCCATCTTGCCAGCTTATTGGCAGCATCGTAGAGCATTGAGTAATTGCGAACTACTTTACCGGAGATGGTGGTATAATGAGAGACATATATCGTACTGTCTGCAAGAGACACCCCGGGCAATTCCATCCATTTCTGGACAGCATCGGAACGTAAGTCAAATTCGGGGTTTCTCTGCTGCACCAAAGTGACTGTCAGATTTTCATTGGCAAATCTAACTATGATATTCACACTCCTGTCAAAAGAAGATGGATTGGCAGAATAAGTAAGAGAGATAGTCTCTGACCCGCTGCCGGATGATTGTGATATGGTACACCATGAAGAGGCGTTGGCATACTCACAGGAGGCAGTCCAACTGCCTGATGAGAAAATAGAGAGGAATTGTCCTGTGGAGGTGTAATCTACAGTATCCAACCCGAGCACTATATTGTTTTCTATTACCGGATTATCTTTGTTACAAGACTGGGGCATCGCCAGAAACAGAGGCGCAAGTGCAATTAAAAAAATATAAAAACGTGTTCTTCTCATAGTGTCTGTATTATTCGCCAAATCTTTCGTGTACTAAATCTTGAAAATTTTCAGTAGTTTGTGGAACTATCTGAAAAACTGCATTATAACTGCCACATAGACCGTAAAGATTGCCGGCTCCCTGAGGTACAGTGGTGCCAGCCCAACTCGGTTCGGACTTGGTGAACATAATGAAAGAATATTTATCCTGAGTCTCAACGAGAGGTTTTTCACTCATTTTCTTCTCAAGATAATCTGACTTTACCTGTGCATAGAGGCTTACAAGCTGAGATTCATAATCTCCATCTACGAATTTTTTGCCAGTAATAGCGGCATACTTGGGGGTGTGACCACTTTCTACGATCACTATCTGGTCATCGTCAGCAGGGATGAACTCTACAAGTTGATAATAGTATTGCAATTTACCGCCGGTCAAAGTCACCTCAACACTATCTCCGAATTTACATTTTGACCAAGTGTCTTCATTACTTGAATAGACGATGATACCGCATCCAGGGTCGGTGCCATCCTGAATATAGATGTTTTTAATGGAAATAGTGGGAATGCTCGAATTGGAAATCACAAGACCTGCTATCTTGATATGCTCTGTGACAGAGATCTTACCGGTAGAAGTTTTGTCTTCAGGCAACATCTTTCGTACAGAGGATATGGATACAGTCTCATAGCCATTTGTCTTCCTCTCTCCCGTCTGATAGACACGGATAGTGTCGTATGTGTCTTTGGTCTTGAAATAGACTACCACTTCCCTCTCTTTATTGGGATAGGGATTGGCAGCTATTTTCAGCACTATCGTCTGGGGATATTCCGATAAAGAGCCGGTAGAAGGCTCTACGGTCAGCCAGTCGGATGTCTCTCCTTCAGATGGATTGACTATCTCTTTGTCTGTAAACCAATCTTGATTGGTAATTATGGAAATCGACTTTTGGGCAGCCTCAGTGTTGATACTGAGTGTTGGCTGAGAAGACCTCATACTTGGTACTTTTTCTACTTCTTTTTTCTGGCACGAAATGGTCGCTATGGCCAAAAGAGCCATTAGTAATGAGGTAGATAATTTCTGAAAATTCATAAAGTTGTAAGGTTTGACAATGCAAATGTCGGTAATTGTCCTGCAAGTTTACAAAAAACTATCGATTTTTCTATATTTTTGTACAACGAATTTTTAATACACATGGATAGAAGAAGCTTTTTTAAAATTGTTTCTGCCAGCGGAGTTGCTCTTGCCGCTGCTCCCATCGCCAAGGCAGTGGATAACACATCAGGAATCATTTTCCCCACAGAACTTCCTGACAATAACATCAAAGACATCATAGCCATTCCGAGAACCAAAAATTCTCTCCCCGGCAAATACCCTGGAAGGGTGGCAATAGTAAGAGATGAACATTGCGTAGTCGACGATGTCCCCTCACGTGAAGCAGCATACGAAATGATAAAAAAGGCGATGTTGTCTCTCACCGGCGCATCTTCTCTGAAAAAAGCCTGGCGTCAATTCGTCTCTCCGAAAGATATCATCGGACTTAAAGTCAATCCTATCGGCGGACCTCTCCTGTTCACTTCTCACGCTGTGACTCAATCTATCATCACCCAACTTGAAGAGGCAGGTATTCCGCGTAAGCACATCGTCATCTGGGACCGCAGAGGGGAAGACCTTGCCAATGTTGGCTATAATTCTGTCAACTATCCCGACATCAAAATCTCTTCGACTGAATATGTCGATGAGAAAGGGAGTCTATACGATGCTGACGGCAAACTCTATGGGGAAAGCCGTATCGATAAAGATACTTTCTTCTATGCCGATGTGGAGGGAGAATATGATGCCTACACTATGCCCTATATGATAAATGGTGGCAAGAAATCATATCTCACCAAAATCGTTACTCAGGAAGTGGACAAAATCATCAATGTCCCCATCCTGAAAAATGCAGGCTCCGCTGTCACTCTCTGTATGAAAAATCTCGGTTTCGG
>CAYMAX010000003.1:0-25543 GCA_964388595.1 uncultured Muribaculaceae bacterium | reverse complement strand
CAGAAAGCCGACAATGCCAAAGGCTACACTTTCGCCACCCTGGCTCAAGCTATAGGTCTCGGAGTGGCAGACATAGACAAAATCACTATAGTATAATCATCCTGCGATGAGAGCAAAATTATTGTATATCACTCTATTGCTGCTGGCTTCTGTCTCACTTAATGCCTCAGAAGTCACCATAGTCCGGGAACGCTCTTTCGAAGGAGATGCACTTTACGGATATATGAATGGCGGTTCTGACCTCTACTTCGAATACGGATTTCGCAAGCTCACTGTACGGGACATCAAGTATGAAGGATTTTCCTACACAGTGGAATTGTTTCAGATGGATTCTCCCAAAAATGCATACGGGATTTATTCTATTCAGGTCTTCAAACCCATTAGAGTAGATTCACTGGTTCGCGGAGGTTTCGATGCACTGTCGAAATATGTATTGTTGGCGGCCATGTCCGACAGATATATCTCCATAACTTTCAACGATGGTCCCAAGGCATCTCGTGGAGCCGATTTTCTTATGAAGGAACTGCTGCAAGAGATAGAGCCTGACCCATCTTCTTCTCCCTCAGACTTTTTCCCGGAAGATATTTCCCGACTTGAAAGGCCATTTTCAGGAAGATTGAAATACATAAGAGGTCCTTTGGGACTTGCCAATGCAGACGACTCTGTATATGACCTTTATCCCGAGACAGGCACTTCCTACACTTTATGGATTTATGTCGCTCCCGATAGAGATACTCTCTATTTCAAGGACGATTCAAGACCATAATAGCGGTCGAGCATATAGATATAACTAACTACGGCACAGGCACTCTGCTTGACTTGCTTGAAATCTATCGTGTCGATATTGTCATTGGCTGAGTGGTGGATGTCGAAGTAATGCTCTCCCTGAGGTCTGTAAAGTGAGAAGTAAGCTCCTGTCTTGACAATGGGCCACTCCGACTCATAATCTCTCGCTATAAGTTTCTTGACTCCAACATGAAAAAGTGCAGGCATCACATAGCGAGATATCGAATCAACCTTCTCCTTGGGCGCAAACAGCAGAAATGCTTTTGGCCCTCCTGCTCCTGCATCAAGCTCCAAATCAAAAATATGTCTCTCTCCGTGAGCCACTGCGCTGTCAGAATAGGCGTGCATACCTCTAAGATACATCTCTTCGTCTTGATAAGTGAGTATCCTGATAGTGTTGTTGGGCTGAATATTCAGTTTTTTAAATACTCTTATCAACTCCATGGCATAACAGCAATCGACTGCATTGTCTTGTGCCCCCTGACTATTGAACCAGCTGTCGATATGGGCAGAGACCAATATTATATTTTCAGGATTTTTACTTCCAGTCAACTGTGCCACTACGTTGCGTCCGATGGTATCGGGATAGGTTGCAGAAGTGCTTTTTACAGAGAGCTTCCAGCCTTTTTTATTCTTGATGACTGAAGAGACATTTTCTGCAGCTATGGTGGAGATAGCTACTGCAGGGATAGGTTTTACCCCTTCGTCAAATCGTGTCACTCCGGTATGTGGATTGTTGTCGAGCAGAGTGGTGATAGAACGGACTATTGCTGCTTTTGCCCCTCTTCGGGAAGCTTCCGAAGGACCATGAATTCTTTGCCAGCCGGCCACTCCATAGGTATTGACCGAGTCATCCATTTTCATATTGAAAAAGGCGATTTTACCTTTCAAATTGACTTTGTCAAGATCTTCCTGGGTAAGAATTTCCACAATGTCGCCGGTGACAGCTTTCCCTTTGGTCCCTGCTGAAGTTCCCAAAGGAACACATTCCAGATATTGCTTTCCGTTCTGTGGAAGATTGAGATAAACTTCTGTGCGACCGGGGGTCCAATATACGATTTCAACATCTTGGAGCCACAAGGAATCGGGATGATAACCATCCAAAGTACTCTGTACGAATTGTACTGCACCAGCATTGTTTGCACTGCCCGAAAGACGAGCAGGATAATTGGTAGTAATGGTTTGTAAATTGGTAATAATATCTTCACTATTGGTGATTTCATCACAGATACGAGTTACCATTTCGTGATTGGTAATGGTCTCTTTGCAGGAAGATAACAGGAGAAGGGCAGTAAGAAATGACAGGAAATATTTCATAAGTATTGGATGTTAATATACGTTAATAGTGCTGATAATGGGGCAGGCAAGTGAGTTGATGATGTTTACTTTTATCTGTTCAGCCTCTTGTTCAGGGAAGAGGGCTATCCTTTTATATCCGATGGTAGTACCATTGAAGACCTCATGCCACGGAGAGTTGTCGTCTGTGCGAATTTCTATGGAGAATCGTTCTACTCTCTGTCCCAGAGGTATATATTCCTGAAGAACCACCATCTTCACATCTCTTCTCTCTTTCAAATCCAAAATAATGGAAGCAGAGGAGACATCATCATTGGTGGTCCAAAATGTGTCGTATTTGCCATCATTGAGGTTGGATGGACTAAAGCGTGGGCGGAAGCCTCTTGAAGAGGAAGCATCTATACGGGCAGTACGGGCATAATCGACTTCGAAAGTTCTCTCTCTGACAGCCCTGAATTCCATCAGTCTTGCTGAATCGAGCGGATGAATACGCCCTCTGCGATCGGGAGGGACATTAAGCAGAAGATTGGCATTTCTTCCGACAGAGGTAAAGTATATCTCCATCAATTTCTCGACAGTTTTGACTTGGCTGTCTGAAGAAGCACTGTAAAACCAACCCGGTCTTATGGATACATCCACTTCTGCGGGGACCCATTTGTGACCATATTTGTTACCCCTGTTGAGTGTATCTGAAGGGGGAGCCCCTATGCCCGGTTCAAATCCCTCTATGTCCAAAAGCGACCAGTTGGTCTCTCCTGCAACACCTCTCTCGTTGCCCATCCATCTGCACCCAGGCCCCACATCGCTGAATATCACGGCATTGGGTTGTAATTTGTGAACAGTACCATTATAAAGCGGCCAGTCATAATGCTGCTGCATGAGTTTGGGGTCTTCTCCTCCCGCTCCGTCAAACCACTGCTCGAAAACATCTCCGTAGGAAGAAAGAACCTCAGTGAGGGTATTGGAAAAAGTCTGGTTATAATCGGGTGAACCATAAGAAGGATGATTCTGGTCCCATGGAGAGATATAAACTCCGAATTTAAGCCCCTCCTCGCGACAGGCATCTGAAAGCTCTCTCAACACATCTCCCTTGCCATCTTTCCACAGACTTTCACGCACGGTGTGAGTACTGTATTTGCTTGGCCACAGGCAAAAGCCGTCGTGATGTTTGGCTGTAATGATAATCCCTTTCATCCCTGCCTCTCTGGCTATCTTGGCCCACTGGCTGCAGTCCAAGTCGGTAGGATAAAACACCTTCGGATCTTCCTTGCCATTGCCCCACTCCACATCGGTAAAGGTGTTGGGTCCGAAATGAACGAACATATAATATTCGAGTTGCTGCCATTCTACCTGTTTATCGCTTGGTACAGGTCCATAGGGAAGTGGGTCTTTCATATTGCTGCAAGCAGTCATCAGCAGAGAGAGCAAGATTAGGTTTCTTTTCATATTAATATTCGTTTATGGATACTATATTGCCTTTATCATCTCGAAGTTCCAATACTATCTTGGAGGCTCGTAAAGCTTTTTCTAAAACAAAACATTTGGAAATATTGTTCTCAGGGAGATTTATCTTGCCCTTTCTCGTGAAGATTTTCTTCCCTTTCCCGTTATATCCGGTGGCAGTAATCTTCATGTTTTGGAAAGAATGGAGAGTGGTATTAATCACTGCTACTTCATTGTTTGGAATATTGAGTTGAATATGCACAGGTTCACAAGCTTTGGCAGCTCCCATATATGAACCGGGGGTCTGGTAGTCGTAGGTATATGTCTGCCAAATCATACTCGGCCACGCCGGATGACTCATCCACAGAATAAGACCTGTCGTGTTGTCCCACATTTTCGCATTCCAACTCTCTATCATCGCCCTCCACGCATCATAGCACACTCTCTGAGCTTTTTCGGAAAATTCTTCCATAGAGTGCGCCTCTCCGTCTCGGTAGACCGCTTCCATAAATCCTTTGAAATTTTGTGAAGTGTGGTGCAGGTCATGATAGGCCCAGACATCATTGATGGGCCAAAGATCCTCGGGGGCTATAAATTTACGAATAGTGGAAGCTGTGGGAATGGCAAAGGAACCCATTTCGGTATTAAATCCGTATGCACGCTCAACAAAATAATAAGAGGGGTCTTCAAAATAATTCCAGGGTCCGCTGGTCCCCATATTTAAAAATCTCGACTGTCCGTGATAATGACGGGTAACATCATTCTCCGATATCAATCGTGCAAGAGGCTTTTCAAGCTCTTTGGGGGCAAAAGCTTCGTTGCGTGGGCACCAGATGGCTATGCTTGGATGATTTCTGAAACGCAACACCGTCTCACGGGCATTGTTCATGAATAGCAACGAATCCAAAGGACCCACAGTATCATCGCCCGTTATCCAGAAATCGTTCCATACCAACATGCCATATTCGTCACAAAGGGTATAAAATATCTCTTCTGTAGATTCTCCTGTCCAGTTGCGGATGATATTGAAATGGGCCTGCTGCTGCAATTTAAAATATGGTTCGAGTCTCTCTCTGGAAACTCGTTTTATGGCATCATCCATCCCCCAATTACCACCGCGACAGAATATCCTCACTCCATTGACCTTGATAACCAGATTTTCCCCGACAGGATCATCTTGGGGGAGAAGAGTCACTCCGGACATATCATCAGAGGTCAGAGAGGGGATGTAAATTCCTCTGTCAGGATTGTATAATGTACGATTCTCGTTATCAAACAATGGGTCGGCAGATTCCTTGTTTTGTGAATATCTGTCAGTAGGATCGTACTCCAGGCGGACGACCTCTCCTGAAAGAGTGGTCGCCATAAGTTCGTAAGACAATTCCCTAATGCCGAAATTGAAAATTTTCTTGTCGGAGAGAGATAAATCGGAGATATTGGCACATATCTCGGCACCATACAGATATGGTTCGCCATAACCATTTGGCCACCAAAGCGAAGGATGGTCCATCTGTAATTGTGAATAATGTGCGGGGTCAAAAATGATAATTTGTTGTTCGTTGGGCGCCAGAGAATAATCGCAGGATAAGGTCAAAACATCCTTTGCAGACTCTTGATGGGAAGGTGCTATGGAGAGAGTTATGTTCCCCTGTACAGACGATGAAGAGAGATTGGACACAGGCACTCTGACTGTAACGAAAGCCTTGGTAGTGTCAGGAAGCGGCAGGTCGGTAATTATCGCAGGGTCTCCCAAACGCACTGCCCCACCTCTTATCAGACGCACATCCTGCCAGATGCCTATGTTTCTGTCTCGTATTCCGGGTATCCAATCCCATCCCATAGAGGCGATGAATGTAGGCCCGTCAAGACTCATACAACCTCCATTGAGTCCCTGACCTTCAGACATGGACTGTTCGTGAGGAATACCTGGATGAAAAGGCGGTATTATCTTGACTGCTAATTTATTGTGAGGGTACTTGAAAGGCTTGCCATCAGATATCAATACATCTGTGACATCAAACACTCCTCTGGAGAAAGCACCATCGATGGTGCCTATCATCTTGTCATTGAGGTACACTTCCGCCCTATAATTGATACCATTGAAGAGAAGATAGTACCTCTCTCCCTCCACAGAGGCGGTGTTGACCTCTTCGGGGAGGTCAAAAGCTATTCTATACCACCAGTCGTGCTTGTTGAGTTCTTCAGGAATTTGAAGATTGTTGAGACCAAAATATGGATCGGGAAATACCCCTTGGGACACAAGAGTGGTAAGGACAGTCCCCGGTACCACTGCATTGAATACTTTTTGCTCGAGTGAGAGGACATTATTGGTATCTACCAACAACCATCCGTTAGAGAGGATAAACTCTTGAAAAAGACTTTCAGAGGATAGATTGACTTGAGAGTCCCCCTTTTCCCAACGGGTGGGAATCTCGCGAAATGGGACACGTACCGTTTTCTGTATAGGCGCATTGCTCTTGGGGAGTACTTTTTGAGGCTCTTTGAGCCCCGACCACAACTCCTGACCGCTCATTTGCAGTGACAATGCGCATAATATCCAGAAAACGAGAATCCTCCTCATAACAGATTACAGCCTCTTAATCCTGACATTCCTAATCCAAAGGGGCGAGCCGTGTCCGAGAAAAGCGATGTAACCCGATTTATTGAAAAGCCCCGGATGTTCATTATGGTCATAATTGCCATTGACGGTAGCCTCTCTTATATTGCCTTCAGTAATAACTTTGCCGTTGAGTGTCACTTTGATGTAATCTCCCTTAGCATAAATCTCCTCTTCATTCCACTCTCCCACAGGATGGAAAGCATCTCTATCCTGGGCAGGAATAATGCCATAGACAGAGCCGTGATATTGATAATCTCTAAGCCATGGCTGATAAATTGGGTCATAGTGGTCCAATATCTGTATCTCCATGCCCACGTATGCTGCATCCCCTTCGAGAGGAGTTCTGATACCTACGCCGTTGTTGGCACCGGGAGTGAGTTTAAATTCAAATCTATAGACAAAATCGCTGTACTCTTCGTTGGTGTAAAGGTTGCCGAACCCCTGGCCGGTAGGAAGGACTTCGATAGTACCATCTGATGTGGTATAATCAATTTTATTGCCCTGCCATTTATTGAGGGTGGTGCCGTCAAAAAGTAGTTCAAATCCCTCTTTGGCCTCCTGCTCTGAAAGGGCTATCGGCTCAACACGGGGAAGTTCTCTGATATAAAGATTGCGATATGCCACTTTACTGCCGTGGGCCTGCAATTCTATTTGCTCTATAGGGAAAATGGGATATGACCTGTCCCAATAGTTTTCAAGTACCACATTGTCAACTACCAAAACGCCGTTGAGATATACTGTGACACGCTCCCCTATCATCTTGATGTAGAAGCTGTTCCACTGTCCAAGTCGATTATCTGCCACGCAGATGGGCTTACTCTGATTTTTGACATTATTGTAAAGGCCACCTGAACCTACCTGAGCCCCCACATCCACTCGTGCAGTGTCCCAAATCTGGACTTGGGGAGTGCCGCGAAGATAGATACCTGCATCTGCTTCCGGCCCCTCAGGGAAAAGCAACCAGTCAATATACATTTCGAAGTCGCCATACAACTTCTGAGAACAAAGATTATCAAAGCCTTTCCCTTCATAGACAATACATCCGTCCTCCACTTTCCAATTGTCATTCATTCTTTTGTCTGCTTCCAGCTGTGCTTTGGCGAGTGCTTTGGGCTTCATTTTGGCTCTGACAAAGGGGTTTTCCACAAGTCCTTTCCACTGTGAAAGAGTCTGCCCGTCAAACATTGACACAAATCCGGTGTCTGAAGGAAGCCCTTCCAAATGTTTCTCCACTGAAGTTATCTCATATTGAGCATCTGGGCCGGTAACAACTTCGCAAAATCTCTTGAGAAGGGCTGTGACAGCAGCACTATGATAAGAAGGATTATCCAAAGCGAGGAGACGAACAGCCTGTGCAGCCGACTGCTGAAGAGAGGGTTGTTCGATGAAACTTCCTGCATAAAGAATACCGAGAAATGTACCGGTGCGTGAGACAGACTTAAGCACATCATTTCTCTCGTTATCTCCCGGTGCCACATCCATAGCTTTTCTAAGCATGAGAAGCCTCTGGGCTCCGGGGATAGAGGTATTGTTGCACATCTTCAGATAGGCATCGAAGGCTGTGGTATACAGATTAATAGCTCCTGTAGAGGGAGAGGTGGGATTGGGATGATTTTTAAAATGAAGCACGATGTCATAGAGAGCATCTGCATCTGAAGTCTTGATAATCATCGGCCAGTAACGATTCTGGTCCATTCCCTCCAATTTTTCTTTACGAGCTATGAGGATGGTATTCTGCTCCTGCACTGACAAACCTGAGATAGAACTCATAATGGCCTGCCTTACAGACTCTGCAAAGGCTATGTCACAAGTCTCAAGAATGTTGCAAAGTCTCTCGAAGTCTTGATAAGTGACCACATTGCACAATGCTGCATAGCAGGCAAAGCGGATATCATTGTCCGGCAATTCGAGACCTGCAAAGATGATATCCTGCTGTGCGACAGCGCGCCTGATGGATAGAAGTCTGATAATGGCCACCTTACCTTCTGTCTCTGCCCGGTCATATTCCATGGCAATGTCAGAAGAAATATCTCCATAAGAGCTTTTCAAACATTCCTCTGCGAGCGAGATGTATCTGATATCGGAAGAAGTAAGAAAACCTTCTATGCACTTCAGAGCCTCAACACTCCTCATCTTGGTAAGAGCCCACGCAGATTCCTTCACTTTCTCAAAATCATCACTACTCAGAAATGGCATCAATGCAGAGGCATTGTGAGAGTCTTTTTGCTCTCCGAGCCAATAAATCAAGTCCTTGCAGGCATCATCATTAAGTTTGGGGAAAAGAGCGGTGATATTGTCATAAAGTACCGAAGGGTCTCTCCGAGAAAGGGCATTGAAAGCGGCAAAACGATATTCTCGACATGGGTCAGCGATGGCTTTGAGAATGACTTTCTCAGCACCTACCGGGCCTGCTGCATCTATAAGTTGGTCGAGAGCAGCACACCGAAGGGCAATATTGAGTTCGGATGGGTCTTTTTTGGCAGCTGATGTAGCCTTGGTAAGATTTTTACGGGCAGTCTTTTCATCTATGGTGACTGGCGATACCTTGACGGCTCTCTGCACTCCGAGCACATTAAGTTGTCTGCGATAAAATTCGATAAGGTCGAGGTCGGGGTTATCTACGGCTGTAAGCCTTTGCAATTCCTTTTCAAACGTATTGATTATCGCTCTTCTGGAAGTCGTGTCAAATCCCTGGGCACTTGCATAGGAGGCAAGACCACTGATGGCATATTGGACTTTGATGGCACTTGCACCTTTTTTGTTCAACATTTCTACCAACAAATCAAGTCCGTTGCTTCCAGTGGAGACTATATCGTCCATCAGGCGAACATAAAGTGCATTATCAGTGGCAGGAAGTTGATTGAGAGCATCGACTATTTTGGTGTCGGCAGTTCGGTTGGCATTTTGAGACCACACAGGGGTCGCAGCAAAAAGCAAAACCGCTGCAAGAGTGATATAGGACAATGTTTTATGAAGATGTTTCATAACTAAAATCGATGATTAATTAAAATGTCATAAAGTAATCCCATGGGGACCTCATTGGCTGGTCGATAAGACGATTTGCTGCATCGTCATTGATAAATTGGAGACGCTCGGAATCGAAATGAAGTGTTCGACCCAGTTGAAGAGCCACTGCCCCGATGTTGACCAGGGTACAGCTGCGGAACCCGTTTTGCTCATTGAGGGCAAATTTGTGACGATTGTGAATACAATCCATGAAATCGGTATTTTGCGGCAACGGTTCGGGATACTGAGCGAGTTTATATTGCCAATCGGGGATATCGCAGACAAAATTGTTGTAAACATTTCCTTTCGGTCCTGCTATGTATGGGGTGCCGGGGGTGCCGAAATCACCGCCCCAGAGTACTATTTTGCAACCATCTGCATAGGTGTACGTAATACTGCGCCAGGTGCCCACAGCATCATAATGTTGTTGGGGAGCATCTATCTCGACCAGGATGGGACTTTCATTGTCTTTGCCGAGAAGATATTGCACAGGGTCCATATAATGCTGTCCCATGTCGCACAATCCTCCGCCGTCATAATCCCAATATCCGCGGAAAGTCTGATGAGTACGGTGGATATTGTATGGCTTGTAAGGTGCTGGGCCGAGCCACATATCATAATCCAACTCTTTGGGAACGACCTGCGTGTCAAGATGTTCTTTACCTACCCAATAAAATTTCCAGTCAAATCCCGTATGCTTGGAGATGGTGACAGTCAATGGCCAGCCGAGCATGCCGCTGTCGACAAGTTTTTTCAGAGGATGAACAGTGGTGCCAAGACCATAAAAAGTATCTGAGAAACGAAACCATGTGTTGAGTCTGAACACTCTGTTGTAGCGGGCAATGGCTTCTTTGACTTTTTTACCCTCTCCGATAGTACGTGTCATGGGTTTTTCGCACCAGATATCCTTGCCTGCTCTCGCAGCTTCGACAGACATGATACCATGCCAATGAGGAGGAGTGGCTATATGTACGATATCGACATTGGGGTCGTGGATAAGGTCCATAAAGTCAGTATAACCTTTGATTTTCTCCGGTGCCGCTTTGAGTCCATCTTCGAGGTGATTTTTGTCAACATCGCAGATGGCAGTCAGACGTGTCCCTCCGTAGTCGTAATGTCCGCGTCCCATACCTCCCACTCCGATGATACCCTTTGTAAGCTGATCGCTCGGGGCTACAAATCCCTTACCGCCAAGCACTTTGCGAGGTATGACGGTAAGTGCCACTAAAGCTCCCGTAGTCTTTAGAAAATTCCTTCTGTTGATTGTCATTTTTTTATGTTGTCAAAATGAATACTCTCTTTGAACTGGCTCTCTCCGATGTCCCCCATCTCTTCGGGAAATACTCGCATAGATGGCTCTATCTTCGGTATAATCTCTGTTTTAATGGGGATATAGAAGAGTTTGGAGCGAAGATTGGAAGTGATGGCTCGATGACCTACGATTCGTTGTGCATCTTTCTCTGTAGTAAACACTACTGAGGTGGGGTATCTCTTCGAACAAGCATCTATCGAACGTATCTCACTTGATGAGAATACATGATGGTCATCAAAACTCATTATCTCATTGAGTTTGTATTTGCCCATGATGAAGTTTCGGATAGATGAATCATTGGCTATCCCTGTGAAAAGAATTGCACTTTTGGAATAAATGTAACGATTGTCATTGCCCTCTACAAATACAGGCTTGGGCTCACGATAGCCTATCTGTGAGAAAAACAGCGACTGTGACTCAGAGAGGCGAAGCTTAGACCTCCACCGCTCTCTATCTTCGTCAGTGATATCTTCAGAGACTTTAGTAACCACCACTATATCTGCCCTCTTTATCTGAGAAGGAAGGTCCCTCAACTTACCAAATGGGATGAGATGGTCATGGTATGTGGGGCGTGACGAATCGACTAATACTATCGAGACGCTCGGAACGACCTTTCTGTGCTGAAAAGCATCATCGAGGATGATAAGTGTAGGTCTTGACTTCTCATCTTGGGCGAGTAGGTGTTCGATGGCCTTTTTCCGAGAAGAATCCACCACCACGGTAATCTCAGGAAACTTCCTTTTTATCTGTATGGGTTCATCACCCACATCTGAATAAGAATCATCTCTCAGGACTTCCCGATATCCTCTGCTTTTTCTCTTGTAGCCCCTGGAGATAACAGCGATACGATAATCGTTCATATACATTCTCACCAGCATTTCCACCATCGGAGTCTTACCGGTCCCTCCGACAGTAATATTTCCGACACAGATAATCGGAACATCGAAAGAAACTGATTTGATACTCCCCTTATCGTACAGATGATTGCGTATCAGAAGTGTCAGATAATAGGGAAACAGGAGAATTTTGTCGATAATCATACCACGTCAATATTATTTCTTCAACCACTTGTCAAACCAATCGAAATATGCCCTCTGCCAGTGCACTGCATTCTGTGGTTTGAGTATCCAGTGGTTTTCGTCGGGGAAAAGCAGCATCTGAGATGGCACACCCATCATTTGTGCTGCATTGAAAGCAGCCATTCCCTGCTCTACAGGTACTCTGTAATCGAGTTCTCCGTGTGTAATCATGATGGGAGTGTCCCAATTTTTGATGAGCTTGTGGGGGGAGTTGTCGTAATGTCTCTTAGCCACTTTGTTGTTATCCCAAGGAGCACCGCCGTTGTCCCAATTGGGGAACCACAGTTCTTCGGTCATCATATACATCTGCTCCTGATTGAAAATACCTGCGTGTGCGAGAAATGCGTCGAAAAATCCTTTATGAATACCGGCTAAATAATAGATGGAATAGCCGCCGTAGCTTGCTCCCGATGCTCCCATTTTCCCTACATAGGGTTCTTTCTTGAGCTCTTTGGCAGCGGAGAAGTAGTCTTTCATATTTTGTCCGATGTAGTCTCCCGATATCTGATCGCACCACTCCTGCCCGAAAGCAGTAGTACCGCGGCGATTGGGAAGAATCACTATATATCCCTGAGAAGCCATCAGTTTGAAATTCCAGCGTGTGGACCAACTTTGACTCAGAGTCCCCTGAGGACCGCCTGTACAGAAAAGAATAGCAGGATATTTACTACCGGCATCAAACTTGGGAGGATAAATCACCCAGGTGTGCATTTTCTTGTTGTCTGTAGTGGTAATCCATCTCTGTTCGCACTTAACTTCGGGAATAGACATCAGTATATCGTCGTTTTCATGAGTAAGTTTGGTAACGGCTCCATCAGCTATGTTGATGGATACTATCTCATTGGGACGCATCATCGACTGATTGCAGGTGATAAGCTTCTCTCCAAGCTCAGCGACGCTTTGGTAATCGTACCAGGAATCATCAGCTGTGATTCTTCTGACATTGCCTTCAAGGTCGGTTTCAAATACACCTTGAAGAGCATTGACCAATGAGAGGAAATAGAGCCCTTTACCATCTGACTTCCACACGGGATTGGTGATATTGTAATCGTAGTGTGCGGAAAGTTCTTTTCGCGTCATGGTGACAGGGTTGATGATAAACAGTCTCTGCTTATCTGCTTCGAAACCGCCTCTCTCCATACTTATCCAGGCTATATATTTGCCGTCGGGAGAAAATACGGGGTCAGTATCATAACCATTCATTCCCTCGGTAAGATTGATACATTGTTTCAGAGCCACATCGTAGAGATAAATGTCTGTATTGGTGCTGAAGGCATACTCCTTGCCTGTCACTTTGCGACAGGAATAGGCTATCTTGCTGCCATCTGGAGACCATGACAATTGGTCAATCCCTCCGAATGGAAGAGTGGGCAATTCGTACATGGTGCCGTCAATAATGTCGGTACTTGTACCCAGGGACATTTTATCATCAGAATTATGATAGAAATTGGCAATATAAGTGTGAGGAATAGTCTCTACAAAATGGTCCCAATGACGATACATCAGGTCTTTGATAAACCGTCCTGTAGACTTTTCGAGGTCGGGATAGAGATCTGTCGGCTTGATGGCAGACTGTATCTCTTTGACATACATCACTTGATTGAAATCGGGTGAGAAAGAGAATTCTCCTATCTCTTCAGGGGCACCGATAACTCTGGTAATTTTCTTGCCATTGGCATTCATGGAGTACATCAATCCACCTTTCAGAAAAACGATTCTGGAACCATCTCCATACCAGCGTGCATTGGACGCGCTTTTAGAGAAATGGGTGATGGGGGTATTGCCTGTACCATCTATATTCATCACATAGAGCTGACGTACGCTTTTATTGAGCTGAATGTCTGTATACGTCACTCCGTAAAGTATTTTAGTACCGTCGGGAGATATTTGTGGGTCCGATATTCTACCGAGCTGAAGCATTATCTCAGGAGAGAAAACCTTTCCATCCAGGTTGATGGCCTTCTTTTCGATTACAGGGTCCTTCCCCTCTTTGGGAGCTTGTGAGCAACTTGTCATTGCAATAAGAAATGTTAAAAAAAGTATTGTGTGTCTCATATATTGTAAATTATTATTTCATCCATTCAGGCATAGGGGCACCCTTGAGAAAATGGTCGAAAAATTCTCCCATCCTCACAGCGAGGTCTTTCGCATTGTACCTCTTGGAAAGATTGTGCTGCTCATCATTGTACTGCAGCAGCCACGCCTGTTTGCCACAGCGACGCAACGCTGTGAAATACTCTATCCCCTGATACCAGGGCACTGCTCCGTCTTTGTCATTGTGCATTATCAGGATGGGAGTGGTGACTTTGGGAACGAAAAACAGGGGCGAATTTTCGATATACAGGTCAAATCCATCCCACAAATCTTTTCCTATTCTGCTTTGTCCCCCTTCATACTGCATTTGTCTGGTGACACCTGTGGACCAGCGGATACCTCCGTAGGCACTTGTCATATTGGACACGGGTGCTCCTGCTCCGGCAGCTTTAAATCTATCGGTCTGGGTGACCATATAAGCGACCTGATAGCCTCCCCAGCTCTGACCCTGTATCGCCATATTGTCTTTGTCTATCCATGACCACTCGCAAAGTTTATCGACAGCTGGCATTATGGAGTGCATCGCACTCTGACCGGGGTGACCATCCACATAGTAAATATTGGGGTCGAATATGATATAGTCGTTGCTCACAAAATAGGGAATATTGACAGTAGAATAGTTGGGAGCAGGTGACTTGTATTTATATAAATCGTTAGCATCTTTTTCGTAGAAATAAATGATGACCGGATATTTCTTGGTCGAATCAAAATCCTCCGGTTTGTAAAGAAGTCCTTCTGCGTTGATGCCGTCTGCTGTAGTCCATTTGAAAAGTTCCACGGTGCCCCAATTGTATTCTGCCTGCTGTGGGTTGATGGCAGAGAGCTGCGTCTCGCTGCGAAACATATCTTTGGTCACATATACATCATTGGGATGTTCAAAATTGCCCTTCAGATATAAAATAGTGGGGACAGAAAGTTTTCTGCGCGGTCTCACGTTCTTACCTTTGGCAATACCGGGGTATTCGTATGAGGATGTCACGGCAGAGAGATTGTAAGTAAACGGCCCTTCGGCGAGCTTGGTGAGAACCGGTTTCTTCTTGGAATAATCCTTGAAATAAATACCCGTCTCTTTGGTCACTTTATTGAAAGAAGAGAAGTAGAGTGCAGATTTGGGTTCGATGGCATAATCCATCGCTATGCCGTTTCTCGAGTTATCGGAACCGGTGTACATCTTCCTGGTGATGGGACGGAAAGTGGTCGATGTCTCTTCCCCTTTACCCTCTGTCATCATCTCGGGCTTCTTCACCCCTTTAGGGTCAAATCTCCAAACATCGTATTTGGAGCCAATCATCAGATAAGAATCATCATCATACCATATCGCCTGTCCATAGGGCGATGGTTTGGAAGGGGTATCATTCTCGTCATCCCAGAAAATCGAAGGGAGACCGGCAGTCAGAGAGCTCAATGCTCCTGTGGCAGTCTCATAGAGGAACCAATTCTTATCATCATTGTCCCACCATGTATAGTATGCTCCATCACTTGAAGATGATAGAAGAGTGGCATATACTTTCTCTTTGATGATTTGCTTTTGGGCAGTAGCTATATTGACTTTCACTATATCAACACAAGAACCCACTCCGCCCCACGACATTCCTTCCCATTGGGATTGTATTCTGTATGGTTTGTCATTAAATACTACCACTTCGTTGCCTACCAGACGGTCGGTAAAATTTATGGAAGGCACCTGTTCGTCTGCTTCCTGTACAAATCGGGAAGTATCGGAGAAATTGTATATGGCAAGATACGACTGCTTCTCAAGTGTTGACTTGTTGATTTTTTCAAAAGTGGGAAGATAGTCTGCGTCCCAACGCCAGATATCGAGCTTAACTTTTTCAAATTCGACTACTGTGGTATCCTCTTCTTTGGGAATGGGAATAGTGCCAAACATCAGGGATGTCCCCGCTTCGTTAAATTCAATAGAGGCTTTCTCTGCGATCTTCCACTTGTCGGGCATTCCGGAAGTCTTTTGGGTGATAATAGGCTTGGCGGTATTGCCGGAAAGTATGTCATACAGAAATATATCTACAAACTGTTTCTGTTTTTTAGCGGTATCTGTCTGAGCATAAAACACCATCTTGGAGTTTTGTTTATCAAAGACAGGGAGATGGATGACAGCTTTTTTATCGGTTGAGAGCACGATGCGGTCTTCTTTGGTGCCTGGGCGATAGAGGTGCATCTCCTTCGATGCAAGAGTATCTTTCTTGCCCGGTTTGGTGATATAGACCAAAAGTTCACCTTCACGATTGAAGCGATACTCATCAGCTTTGGCGACAGTATCTATGGTGTAAGTTTTGAGATTGAGCACCTGAAGAGGAAGAGCTGCATCTTTGGGAGCTTTCTTCTTGGCAGTGTCAATCTGCTGGAATGCGATATATTCACCGATATTACCACTGTATTTCAATGTCTTGATATTGGGGTATTTTCTGATTTCCAAAGTTTTAAGGTCCATCACTCCCAATGAATCCTGCGGCATGTCATCTCCTTTTTTCTTATCTATCTTTGCTTGTCTGGTCTGGGAATAAAGGGGAGATATTCTGAAAATCAATCTCTGTCCGTCTTCACTAACAACGGCTCCATTACCACGTGCAATCTCAGTCTTGACATCGCTCTGAGTGTTATAAAGCACCAATGTGCCGTCTCCTTCCTGTGGAGTGACATAATAAATAACATACCTGCCATTGTAGGGGATGTTGATGTTTCTAATGGACTGCCAGGAATCATATACTGAATGGTCCAGAGGCTTTTTGCGTCCATACATAGGTATTGCTATCAATAGAACTAAAACTATCGATATCGTATTAAATACAGATCTTCTCATTATTTGGATTATTTTGCCACAAAAGTAAGAAAAAATAAGAATTGGACTTATATTTGCGAATGCATTATTAATTAAAATTTGAAGATTATGAGCAGGTATTTCAATCACACTTTTTTCAGTTATCTGATGTTGTCTCTCGGTATTGTTGTTCTCGGATGGTTTATTTATGCCGGCATAGGCCGTTTCAAAGATAGTGACAGAGTGGTGGCAGTGAAAGGACTCTCCGAAAGAGAAGTTCCGGCCGACAGAGTTATCTGGCCACTGGTTTTCAGACAGGCAAGCAACGACCTCCCCTCTCTATATAAGACCATCGAACAGTCTTCCCAGAAGATTACCCAATTTCTAATAAGCAACGGCATCTCCGAATCCGAAATCACTGTTTCCCCTACCACAGTCATCGATTCAGAAGCAGAAAGATATTCATCCAATGATGCCAAATACAGATACAAAACCACTTCAGTCATCACCGTGGCCACTGATAAAATCGACCTTGTACGCTCTTTAATGGCCAAACAGGGAGATTTAGTGAAAGAAGGTATCGCTTTAGCCGGCGGAGATTATGAATTCCCCACGATTTTCAGTTTTAATGACCTCAACAGCATCAAGCCCGAGATGGTAGCAGAAGCGACCAAAAATGCAAGAGCCACTGCACAGAAATTTGCTGAGGATTCCGATAGCGAGCTTGGAAAGATTAAAACTGCAGCCCAGGGACAATTTTCCATCTCCGACAGAGATGCTAACACTCCTTATATCAAAGTAGTAAGAGTAGTTACCACTATCGAGTATTTCCTGAAAGACTAATGATAGAGAAGCCACAGAGCCTTGATGCTTTTGCTCAACAGCTGAAAGAGGGCTCAAATATCAAAGTATTCACATCGGGTATCGGTATGAAGCCGCTTTTTCGTCCGAACAGGGATTACATGATTCTTGTTCCACGCAATGGTGCAGAAGTCAAACGCCGTGACATAGTGTTGTTTCAATATGACCAGGAGCCGACACTGCGTCTGCACAGGATAGTGCATGTCTGGGGTACATTATTGCTGCTTCGGGGCGATGGTTGCTACGGCCCCTACGAAAGAGCCACCATCTCCGATGTGATAGGGATAATGACAGAAGGGACCATCCTCGGAGGACATCACTTCCAGGCCCACTCGAGAAATTGGCACATCATCTCCAAGTTTTGGACATTGACATATCGTTACAGACTTTGGTTTCTTCTTCTCATTCATGCCTGCTGCAAGCCATTCCGCCACAAAAAAACAAACCCACAAAAATAGAATCGGCTCAAGCCCTGTTATTCGGGAAGGTCAGTCAATCTCGTCTGCAATATTTTATTGCGCAACATCGGGGAGTAGTCTGGGCGAGAGGCGAAAAATTGAGCGATAATCTCATCGGTTTCTGCATCCTGATGAGCTGAAAGTAAAGCACTTATCCAATTCTTTGGAAAGAAAATGTCCCCTGTAGCCTGTACCTCTTCAAGCACCTCAAGTCCCTGTCTGATATACTTGCGAGACCTCTCCTCCCGAACAGGATGATTGAGATACGAAAGGGCCGTCTGTGCTCTTGGTTCGATTCTCCTGTTCTCAGGAAGCAAAAGAGAGCTAAACAGAGCATCGAGGTCGTTCTCTTCACCCACCACAGCCCGTGAAATAAAATCAAATCCCTCAAGCCTGTCCTTATTGGTAATCCTCTTCCTCTGGGTAGCAATAATGTGGTGAGAACTTTCGGGCATTCTTACAGATAGTTCGTATGAGAGCGATGTCAAATCCTGTTCTGTCAAGTCAAATGGCTCAAACCCTTGAGGGGCGATAAATATTTTATAAAAAGATGCCACTATTGCCGTGTCGCTCATACCCGCTATGAGGGTCTTGAAAGCACTCCTGCGGCAACTTTCATTGTATCCCTCTGCATCGGAGATTATTTCGAATAAAACTTTGTCAAACCCATCCACCGGGTGAAGAAGATTCATAGTGGCGAGATATCTTACAGCTGTGGAGAATAATAATTCGTTCTTTTCTCTCTTCAGATATACCAGAAGCTGCTCGGGAGCATCGGGACAATTATTGTGTAAATAGTTCTCGTAGAGATTGATAAGAGTGCTGTACCTTGCTACATCATTCCACTCCGGATGTGGATTTTTGGCAGTGTAACCGGAGGATTTGAAATAACCATAGCCCCTCGCATCAACATTGGGCACCGCCTCTGCTATGACGGAGCCTGCCGGAGCTACATATTTCACACTTTTTCGTTGCAGAGAGAGTGAAACATCTTCCTCGCTTCCGTCTGCGAAAACTACTCTCGCAGTGATATTTTGTCCCCACAATATTCCTCTGCCCCACGGGTCTTTTTGAGACAGCACCAACTCCCTGCCTCCCTTTTGCACCTTGCATTCGATGGTGGGCATACCCTTCTCATTTACCCATGCATCGCTCCACTTTTTGAGATTTTCGTCAGTCTTGGAGTCAAGTATGGTAATGAGATTGTCCCATGATGCATTTTCGTACCGATACTCATTCAGATATTCCTGAAGACCTTCCCTAAGAGCCTCTTTCCCTATTTTCAAGGCGAGCATATTCATGACCAGAGGAGATTTGTTGTAGATGATATTGCCATATACAAGTCCTGCATTTTGAAGATTATCAAGCTCTTGATTGATAGAATTGCTCCCTTTGGTTCTGTCTTCCGAATAGGAGGCCATGGCATAAGAACAGAGATTGATATCCTGCTCGACTTCAGGGAATTTTTCGATGATGACCTGTGTAGCCATGTAATTGGCCATTACCTCTTTGGTCCATACTTCATCAAACCATTTCATAGTCACATAATCCCCAAACCACATGTGTGCCACCTCGTGTGCTATCAACTGGTATCTGTCCATCTGCTCTTTGACTCCGTAGCCTTTGCTCAGGAAGATTTTTCTATCGTTAAAGAGTGTTGCCCCCACATGTTCCATTCCACCGAACTGGAATCCGGGCAACACAATGAAATCATATTTTTCCCAGGGATAGGGAGTGCCTGTATAGTCTTCCATCCACTCTATCGATTCGAAAACTTCGTCAAAAATCGATGGTATTTGTGCCAATTTCTGAGGGTCAGTCTCTCTGTAATACATGGTTATCTCCCTCCCGTTGCGAGACATAGTCTTCTTTTCAAATCTTCCAGCTGTGAGAGATATCAGGTAAGTGCTGATTAGGCGACTTGGTGCAAATCTTACCAATTTACACTCTCCCTGAGGCACCACCTCTGCTATGTCAGTATTGGAAACCGCCTCCCAGTCATTGGGGACAAGGGCATTCATTTGGATGGAGACTTTGAGGTCCGGCTGGTCAAAACAAGGAAACAGAGTCCTTGCTCTGTCGGGGACCAACAATGAATACAGCATATCCTCTCGGAGATTGAGCGGCTGCTTTGGTACCACGAATTCTATATCGTAACTCAATGTATCGCTCGTAGAATAATTGTTGTCGCAAATAATGATATGTTCCTCTTCGAAGATATAATTTACCTCCTCTCCACCGGAACGGGAGACTTTCCTGACAGATGCTGCCGGTGCTTTGAAATCGAGCGGTGGCAGCACTCCGTCATCTCTTATCATTTTGAAGCGGACTGTCTCTTTTCCCAAAATATCTTTTTCACTCTTAGTCGGCATATTGATGTAAAGTGAGTATCCATCCACTTCGATGGCTGCTTTTCGGGCAGAGGCAAGCATCTTGGAAACACCCTTTTCATTCTTCACTTCATCAAGTCCGGGAGCGACATCTTCAGCCCCTCCGGCAGTGCAGGAAGAGAGTGAGGAAAGTAGCAGTGTGCCAATGGATAAAGTAATTATCGGGAGAAATTTGAGTAGTTTCATAATCGCATCTGTTTTATGAGGCTAAGTTACTTTTTTTTAGTTATATTTGTCGAAACACTAAATCACTATCGCTATGAAACGTACTATTTTTACACTGATGGTATGTCTCCTCTGCGCAGCAGTTCTTTCAGGATGCAAGACTAAAGAAAAAGTTTTTACCATCGGGGTGGGGATCAATCTTCCACCATTTGTTTATTATGATGACTCCGGACATCTCACAGGCATAGATGTCGATATTATGGAGGCTATTGCTAAAGACCAACATTTTAAGATAAGCTTTGACGTTAATCAATTTTCCATATCTCTGGACCATCTTATCGATGGGAAGGTAGATGGGTTTATCTCCTCTTTGGTCATCAGCGAGCCTCGTAAGCATATCTATGACTTTTCTGACCCCTATTACTCAACTGGACTTGTCTTCTCTGTCCGATCCAAAGATGAGACCATCAAAGGACTTACCGACTTGAAGGGTAAAAAAGTCGTAGCCCTCTCAGGTTCCCTGTCTGAAGATTATGCAGAGTCTATGAAAGACCTTTACAATTTCACTTTCGTATCGTTGCTTTCACCTAACAACACTTATGACGCAGTAGAACATGGGTTTGCTGACTGTGTGATAGATGATGAGGGACTTGCTCTGTATCGTATCAACAAGGGTGTGAGAGTGAAAATCATCTCTTACCCTGTAGAGGTTAAAGACTGCGCTTTCGCCGTGAGAAAAGGGTACAATGCCGAGCTCCTCGAACAATTTAACAAAGGTCTCTCCCATCTCAAAGCAAACGGCCAGTTGGATGCCATTATTCAGAAATATATTTTGAATAAATCCAACTCTACCAAGAAGCAATAGCACTCCAAATCATTTCTGTTAATTAATTGTTAATTAAATAAATATTGTTACCTTTGCTGCCCGCAAAATTTGTGCGGATTTATTTAACTTATTGATTTACATTTATTTAATTAACAACCAATGCCTGGATTAATTGGAAAAAAAATCGGAATGACTTCCGTTTTCGATGCTGATGGGAAAAACATCCCATGCACCGTTATTGAGGCTGGTCCGTGCGTTGTCACGCAGATTCGTACAGTAGAGAAAGATGGTTATGCCGCTGTACAACTTGCCTATGACGAAATGAAAGAAAAGCACACCAGCAAGGCCCTTAAAGGGCACTTTGAAAAGGCAGGAACCACACCCAAGCGCAAAGTCGTGGAGTTTGACAACTTCGGCGACAAAGAATTGAAGCTTGGCGACACTATCACCGTTTCAGACCTCAGCGATGGGGTTGAATGGATTGATGTCACTGGTATCTCTAAAGGTAAGGGATTTCAAGGCGTAGTCAAACGCTACCATTTTCAGGGAGTAGGCGGGACCACTCATGGTCAGTCAGACAGACTTCGCCACCCCGGTTCAATGGGTGCATCTTCTTGGCCTTCAAGAGTATTTAAAGGAATGAGAATGGCCGGACGTATGGGTGGAGACCGAGTTAAGGTCCTCAACCTTAAAGTCGTTAAGGTGATTCCCGAAAACAACTTAGTGCTCGTAAAGGGTTCTATCCCCGGAGCCAAAGGTTCTTACGTATTATTGGAGGATTAGTGCTATGAAATTACCTGTTTACAAAATTGATGGGACAGAGTCAGAAAAACAAGTGACTCTCGACAAAGGGATTTTTGGAATAGAACCCAATGATCACGCTATTTACCTCGACGTTAAGCAATATCTTGCCAACAATCGTCAGGGCACACACAAGACCAAAGAAAAATGGGAAGTAGATTATAGTACCAAGAAGATGGGACGACAGAAAGGTGGTGGCGGAGCACGTCATGGAAGTATCAAATCACCCACTTATGTAGGTGGTGGAAGGGCTTTCGGACCTCAGCCTCGCGACTATCGTTTCAAACTCAACAAGAAGCTTAAACAACTTGCCCGTTACTCTGCTTTGAGTTACAAAGCCAAAGACAAAGCCATCATTATGGTAGAGCCTTTCACTATGGATGCTCCCAAGACCAAAGAATTTATTCAGATTCTTGACAATCTCAAAGCAAATGGAAGAAACACTTTGTTTATCCTTCCTCAAAATTCTGACAATATTTACATTTCATCTCGCAATCTCCCCAATGTCAATGTCATCACTGTCGATGAGATCAACACTTACAGCATCATGAATGCTTATCAGCTGGTGATGGTCGATGGAGTACAGGACATTATTTCAGAGAGACGCAAATAACCGTAAAGACATGGGAATATTAATTAAGCCTATAGTAACAGAGAAATTGACGATTCAGGGCGAAAAATTGAATCGTTACGGTTTTATAGTTGACCGCGATGCCAATAAGATAGAGATAAAGAACGCGGTTGAGCAACAGTATGGTGTGACGGTGAAAGATGTAAATACCGTTAACTACCACGGAAAACGTAAGAGCCGCTTTACCAAAGCGGGATTATTGACAGGCCGTGCAAATCATTTTAAGAAAGCGTACGTGACCTTGGCTAATGACGACAAGATCGATTTCTACAGCAACATTTAATCATTATGGCAGTACGTAAATTTAAACCGGTTACCCCCGGTACAAGAGGAAAAGTAATAAGCGCATTTGACGATATCACCTGCACCACTCCTGAGAAGTCCCTTCTTGAACCTATCAAGAGCACAGGCGGTCGCAACAATCAGGGTAAAATGACTATGCGCTACATCGGTGGCGGACACAAGAAAATGTATCGTGTGATAGATTTTCTTCGCGACAAAGACAATTATACTGCCACCGTTAAGACTATCGAATACGATCCAAACCGCAGTGCACGCATTGCGTTGGTAGTATATGCTGACGGAGAAAAAAGATATATTATCGCTCCCGACGGGATCAAAGTTGGACAAACGATTGCTTCAGGTACAGGCATTGCTCCTGAAGTTGGCAACTCTCTCCCTCTAGCTGAAATTCCACTTGGTACAATAGTTCACAACATCGAGCTTCGCCCGGGACAAGGTGCCGCTATGGCACGTAGCGCCGGCGCTTCCGCACAGCTCACAGCACGTGAAGGTAAACAAGCTATTCTTCGCCTCCCCTCAGGTGAGACCAGAATGGTTCCTACATCTTGCCGTGCTACTGTTGGGAGTGTATCAAATCCTGACCACATTTTGGAATCTCATGGAAAAGCAGGACGCAAACGCTGGTTAGGTCGCAGACCTCGCAACCGTGGCGTCGTTATGAACCCTGTCGATCACCCTATGGGTGGTGGTGAAGGACGTGCATCCGGAGGACTTCCCCGTTCACGTAAGGGCGTTCCTTCAAGAGGTTACAAGACTCGCAATCCTAAGAGTACTTCCAATAAGTTCATCATTGAAAGAAGGAAAAAATAACGGAATAAAGTATAGAGTATTATGAGTAGATCACTTAGAAAAGGTCCTTATATTCAGGCAAGTCTCGAGAAAAGAGTTCTCGCTATGAATGAGGGCAGTATGAAAAAAGAAGTTATCAAGACCTGGTCACGTGCCAGCTTGATATCACCTGACTTTGTCGGTCACACTATCGCTGTTCATAACGGAAACAAATTTATTCCGGTATATGTTACTGAAAATATGGTAGGCCACAAATTGGGAGAGTTTGCACCCACCCGTACCTTTAAAGGTCACGCGGGTAATCGTTAATCAATTAATGTAAATTATTACAATAATGGGATCTCGTAAAAAACAAATGGCCGACAGGCTTAAAGAAACAAAAAAAGTAACAGCTATCGCAAAGCTGAATGATGTCCCCACATCTCCTCAGAAGATGCGTCTTCTGGCAGACAATATCAGAGGCGTGGAAGTCAACAGAGCTTTGGATATTCTTAAATACACCAAAAGAGAATCTGCTGTCCGCTTGTCCAAACTTCTCCGTTCGGCAATAGCCAATTGGGAAGCCAAAAACGAAGCTGACCGCAAGGAACTTGAAAACGGCAATGTCATCGTCAAGACCATTATGGTCGATGAAGGCGTTACCATCAAACGTATTCGTACCGCCCCTCAAGGCCGTGCCGCTCGCATCCGCAAGCGTTCCAACCACATTACCCTGATAGTAGGCGTCAAGGATAAAAAAGAGAATCTCGCAGGAGATCAGAATGTTAAAGAAACCGTAACCAAGGAGGAGAAATAATATGGGACAGAAAATTAATCCTATCAGCAACAGAATTGGTATCATCCGCGGCTGGGACTCCAACTGGTATGGTGGCACAGACTATGCAGGCAAGATTCTTGAAGACTCCAAGATTCGCGAATACCTCAATGCACGTATTTCGAAAGTCAATCTTTCCAAGATTGTCATCGAAAGAACTCTTAAACTCATCACAGTCACTATTCATACCGCTCGTCCGGGTATTATCATCGGTAAAGGCGGTCAGGAAGTTGACAAACTAAAAGAAGAGTTGAAGAAAATCTCCAACAAAGAAGTTCAGATAAACATCTTTGAAGTTAAAAGACCTGAAGTGGATGCCAATATCGTGGCCAACAACATCGCTCGTCAGGTAGAGGGACGTGTTTCCTATCGTAGAGCTATCAAAATGTCCATCGCCACCACTATGCGTATGGGCGCCGAGGGTATCAAAGTACTCATCAGCGGCCGTCTCGGAGGTGCAGAAATGGCACGTAGAGAACTCTTCAAAGAGGGACGTACTCCTCTTCATACATTCCGCGCAGATATTGACTATGCACTTGCTGAGGCTCATACCAAAGTCGGTGTTCTCGGTATCAAAGTGTGGATTTGCAATGGAGAAGTCTATGGCAAACGCGACCTCTCTCCCAACGCCGGTGTAGCAGCCAATTCACAGGCACAGAGCGGAGACAACCGTCGTGGTGGAGACCGTCGTGGACCAAGACGTGATGATCGTCGTGGACCCCGTCGTGATGACCGTCGTGATGACCGTCGTGATGACCGTCGTGGACCTCGTCGCGATGACCGTCGTGATGACCGTCGCGGTGAAGGACGTCCTCGCAGAGACAATCCTACCGAATAACAGGTATATATCATGAAAGAGGCTGGCCATTGTGTCAGCCTTTTTTTATATATCCCTATGATGTAACCCCTTTTTGCACCTGAGTGATGGTCAATCGCTGATTGGTCGCCCACGATAATCTGGTCTTGGTCGCCCACGGCAATTGATTCTTCGAGGCTCGACTCTTCGCTCGCCAGTCTCAGAATCAAATTGCCGCTGGGCTGTTGGATATGCCTCTGAGGTGCAAAACATAAACATTTTGCGCCTCAGGGGCAT
>CAYMAX010000002.1:0-82693 GCA_964388595.1 uncultured Muribaculaceae bacterium | reverse complement strand
AATAAAATTAAAAAGAAGAGAATCGCAACGATGTCTCCGCCTGTGATTTGATGGAATATCTGTGGTAAGATAATAAATACCAGCCCGGGACCTTCGCTCGGAGAGATCCCGAAAGAGAACACAGCCGGCATGATGGCAAGACCGGCAATGATGGCAAACATAGTGTCTGACAGGGCTGTAAGTGATGATATTTTCAGAATACTTTCGTTTTTCTGCACGTATGAACCATAAGTCAATATGGTGCCACATCCCAAAGAGAGGGAGAAGAAAGCCTGTCCAAGTGCGTTGAGAAAAGTGTCAGAGTTAACCTGCGAAAAATCAGGCTTGAAGAGAAAAGATATACCTGCTGAGGAGTTGGGCAGCGATATAGACCTGATAGCAATGATTATGACCATGACAAACAGCAATGGCATCATAATCTTAGTATACTTTTCAATCCCTTTTTTGACCCCTCCCAATACTATCGCTCCTGTGACTAACAGAAAGATAAGAGTGAAAATCAAAGGCTGGACCGGAGCACTTACCATCGAATGAAATGCTGTTTCGTAGCTTTCTCCTGCTGCGGGATACAGATGAAAAGAGATAGCTCTCACCAGATAATCGATGGTCCATCCCCCCACTACGCTGTAGAAAGAGAGAATGGATATGGAAGCTACCATCGCGATAATTCCCGTAATGCCCCATTTCGAGCCGGGTGCCAATATTTTAAAGGCTCCGAAGACGTTGGATTGGCTGCGTCTTCCTATTACAAATTCTGCCACCATAATGGGGACACAGAGAATGAAGACAAAAAGGAGGTAAATGATAATAAATGCTGCTCCGCCATTGGTCCCCACCAAATAGGGAAATCTCCATAAATTGCCAAGACCTACTGCAGAACCTGCCATGGCCACGAGGGCACCAAACATGCTCCCGAAATTTCCTCTATTTTCTTTCATATATTGAAAAATGAAATTTGTACCCTGTCTTTTCGTCGTACATCTCTTCAGATCTCGAAATTTCTTTCCACACATCGAGCTCTATCTTGGGAAAAAATGTATCGGCATCTTCTATAGATACATCGACGTGTGTGATATAGAGCCTTTTTGCCATGGGCATAGAGGTGCGATACATCATACCACCACCTATGACAAAAGCCTCCTCACCATCTCTCTGTGCGCTCTCCAACGCTGCATCAAGAGTGGAGAACATTTCATACCCATCTCTCATGCCTGCCGGCATGGCATTATTTACAACAATATTTCTACGATTTGGAAAAGGCTTCCCTCCCACTGACAAGAATGTATTGTAACCCATTACGACAGGGTGACCCGATGTCGTCCTTTTAAAATATTTCAAATCTTCTGAAAGGTGCCAGAGGAGTTTGTTGTCTTTACCAATGGCATAGTTATTGGCAATGGCCACGATAATTGATATCATACAGCTATAGGTGCTTTAATAGGGGGATATGAATCATATCCCTCCAGGGTGAAGTCTTCATAGACAAAATCAAAAATACTTTTACGCTCGGGGTTTAAAATCATTTTCGGCAATGGACGTGGAGTATGTGATAACTGAATATCTACCTGCTGCAAATGATTGAGATAGATATGAGCATCTCCGAGAGTGTGCACAAAGTCTCCAAGTTTATAACCACATTCCTGGGCTACCATCATAGTGAGAAGTGCATACGATGCGATATTGAAAGGTACTCCGAGAAAAACGTCTGCACTGCGCTGATAAAGCTGGCAGGAAAGTTTATGGTCGGCAACGTAAAATTGAAACAGCAAGTGGCATGGGGGGAGGGCCATTTTGTCGACTTCTGCAGGATTCCAGGCCGAGACAATGTGTCTGCGTGAGTCAGGGTTCTCTTTCAGAGAACGCAGTACGTTGGACAATTGGTCTATAGTGCCTCCATCGGGAGTAGGCCAGGAACGCCATTGATGGCCATAGACAGGTCCGAGCTCCCCTTGTTCGTCGGCCCATTCATCCCAGATAGTGACACCATGGTCCTGAAGATACTTGACATTGGTATCTCCTTTGATAAACCAGAGAAGTTCGTAGATAATAGATTTAAGATGAACTTTCTTGGTGGTGAGAAGGGGAAATCCGGCATTGAGATCGAACCTCATTTGATATCCAAACACTGACTTGGTGCCAGTGCCTGTGCGGTCCTGCTTTTCAACGCCATTGTTTTTGATATGATTGAGCAGGTCTAAATACTGTTTCATGTCTACAAAGGTAACAATTATTGCTTAAACAATATCGGAAGATGGTCGCTTATCCCTCCTCTGTACATAGGGCCGTAATATGTCCTTTTGGGCTTTTTCCCGTTGAAAGTTTTATCTTCTTCGAGAAGAAAATCTGGCGAAAATATCATCATCTCCCCATCTTTCAAAGGTGAAGAAACGATGAATTGATCTATCGCTTCCCACAACCCCTGATACTTGAGGCTCCCTTCTCCTTTTTCGTGAAGTGGAGTGGCGAGATTGAAAAGATGGTCGCCAAGAAGTACCGAGATAGGTTTTGAGTCGGGTGTATCATTGAAATCTCCCATAATTGTTATTTTGGGAATACTCTGAGTGAATATTATCAGAGAATCGATGTCTCTGCGAAGGGTGTTGGCTGCCGACATTCTCGATGGTAGAGAGGCTTTCTCTCCGCCAATTTTTGAGGGCCAGTGGTTGACATACAGGTGAAGTGTGTCGCTGGAAGACATCACTATCCCTTTTACATAAAGAATATCACGGGTCGTATGCCCTGCTTCAGGCATTGGAACGCGAATAGAGCGGACTTTTATGGGCTCGAACAGATCTTTTCTGAATATCAATGCGACATCGATCCCCCTGCTGTCGGGAGAATCTCGGTGAATCACATCATATCCGAGCTTGGAAAGGGTTGTCTGGCTGACCAACTGTGACAATACCCACCGATTCTCCACTTCAGCCAGCCCCACTAACATCGGGTAATCATTCAGTACAGATTTAGTGGAGATTATTACCTTGGCTATCGCATTGCGTTTGGCATTCATTCTTCTTGCCGTCCATCTGTTTTCTCCTTCAGGAGTAAATGCTTCATCCATAGTATTGGGGTCATCTCTGGTGTCGAAATAATTTTCCACATTCCAAAACATCACCCGTAGCGTATCGGAGGCTTCGGATGATAAAGATACTGTCAGAAGGAGAGAGATGAGAAGTAATCGTTTCATATTTTAGTGAAGGTGTGTACAAAGATAATCCGATTCCTTACATTTGCATTTACTAAATCGAATTTATAATGTACGAATGGGCTAAGGAACTTAACTGCGCAGTCACAGTTTGCGATAAAGATGCCAACATCATCTTTATGAATAAGAAGGCACAAGAAACATTTTCCCCACGAGAAAGTCTCGTAGGGAAAAATCTAAAAGAGTGTCACAATCCACAATCGTGGGAAAAAATTCAACACATGCTCGCCACTGGGGAGTCCAATTGCTACACTATCAGTAAAAAGGGACTCAAGAAAATGATTTATCAAACTCCCTGGTGCGAAGAGGGAAAAGTCTGCGGATTGGTAGAGATATCGATGGTTATTCCCAAAGAACTGCCACATTACATCAGATAACACTCCGCATCCTTTCACAATATTATCTACCTCCGGGGCCGCCACCGCCGGGGTTGCCTCCGGTAGATGTTCCCACAGTCGTAACTATCGTCTTGGAAGTAAATGATTCAAGTTTGCTGCCTCCCGAATATGTTCCCCCTTTAGCATAGAAATGAAATGCCTCTGCACCACTTACACTTCCTCCGGAATAGAGGATATATGAGCCATTTGCAAATTCAGGGGCACTGAATAGAATAGCCATCTGTGAATAGGTTCTGGGGATGGCGCAGGTAAAGAGTGAAGTTCCGTCAGAGGAGCTGAGGTTGATAATGGCGTTGGCTGTGCCACTACCATTGTAAATGAGTGAATTCTGACTGCAAGAGGCCGTAGTGGGGGTGCTGGTGGTACTGCCAAATCCAACTAATATTCCCCCTGTGATGGCAAAATTGTTCTGGTCACAATCAAATCCCTCCTCAGGAGCTAAGGTGCCGGATACTACTGTAAGACCTCCGGAGAATGAAAAAGTGCCATTGGAATCCATCCCATCATTATTGGTAGAATAGCAATAAATTTTTCCTCCCGAGATATTAATGGCAGAAGCGGCATTGATACAATCGTCGTAACTGACTACATCTATTGTCCCACCTTTTATGGAAAGAATGCTTTTGCTCTCTATCCCTTCACTCCCTTCGCCTCCCAAAGTCTGCACTTTGATAGTACCTGAGTTGATGGTGAGATTGCCTTCTGCTTTGATACCTTTGGCAGAGGTGTCGTCGTTGCCATAAGTGAATTTCTTTCCTTTTGTCATAACGGTGATTTCCGAACTGTCGGTATCAAAAGTGCCGTCACAACTGATTCCTTTTCCTCCGGTACCGCTGCTGTAAGCTACAATTTTGGCTCCGGCAATGTTGATATTGCTATCTGCTTTGATACCGCAACATGAAGTGATGTCGCTATCATCTGTGTCATAGAAGGCATTGCCCTGGCAGATAGTCATTATATTGCCACCGGTGATAGAGATATTGTAATCGGTTTTCAATCCCTTGGAACCATTACCGGTGGTGGTCACTTTTACTGCGCCATCAGAAATATTGATGTCGGTGCAAGAGGTTATGCCATGGCTTTTCTCACCTGACGTGGTAATAATAGAAGTACCGCCCAATATGGTGACTCCGCCGTCTTCGCACTGTATTCCATCTCCTGCGGACACAATGACCAGTTTACCACCTGCCACGATTATGGAATCATTGGCGTGAATGCCATCGCTCTTGGCAGAGGTAATGTTAATAGTGCTGCCGGTTCTGATTTTGAAGTAATCGTCTGTACAGATGGCGTGTTTGCGATTGCCTGACAAAGAGAGTTGGCCTGTACCCGAGAAGATAATCTGACCTTCAGAAAACAAGCATCCCTTCTGGTCTTCGTCATTGGGTGCTGTAGCATAAGTGGTCCCGTCTGATAAAGTGTTGGTGGTACCATCCGGAAGAACTATAAATCCTTTTTTGGAGGATTGAATGTTGATGGCAGGGCCATCGCTGTTGGTAAGAGAAACCCCGTTGAGGGTGAGTTTATATTTTTTGGTGCTGTATAGTTTAAAACTCCCATCGGTCGCTGTACCCGAAAGGACATATTCTATCTCTGCAACTGTAGATGTGATGGTCACATCTCCTCCGGAAATATCAGCAGTGACTCCATCACAAAGAGAGGTCACTGTGGCAGATGTTCCGGAATAGGCTATTGTCACAGAGTGAGAAAAAGTAGAGTTTTCGACACGATCACCATCTTCCGAATCTTCTGTCTCAGAAGGATCGGTGAAAGAAGGATCGGTGGTCAAACCCAGGGAAGATTCATCGACAACAGAGAGATCTACCGTCAAGGTCGTAGCATCTGTGTTGTCATCGTCAGAATCATCTGGAGTGGTCTTGGAACAACCCCAGCATAATGATACTGCGAGTAAAACGAAAAAGATTTTTTTCATTTTTTTATGTTGTTTTGATTGTAGTACATCTATGAGAAAATCAAAAATAATGCCATAACGTATTCATAATCAATATGAGTACATGACATTTCAAACTGTTTTTGACCAATAGAAGCGATTTTCGTACTTTTGCGGCAAATAATTTTCAAGGTATGGCACTTCGTTGTGGTATTGTAGGGTTGCCTAATGTTGGCAAATCAACTCTTTTCAATTGTATAAGTTCAGGCAAGGCTCAGGCAGCTAATTTTCCTTTCTGCACCATAGAACCAAATCTCGGCTCTACTTCGGTACCTGATCGGAGGCTTACTGTTTTGGAAGAATTGGTGCATCCCAAAAGAGTCATTCCTGCCACAGTGGAAATCGTAGATATTGCCGGATTGGTAAAGGGGGCAAGCAAAGGAGAAGGTCTTGGCAATCAGTTCCTTGCAAATATCCGTGAAACTGATGCCATACTCCATGTGATAAGATGTTTCGATGATCCGAATGTAGTGCACGTGGATGGAAGTATCAATCCTGTCAGGGACAAGGAGATTATCGATATGGAACTCCAGATCAAAGACCTCGAGACAGTGGAAAATCGTTTGAAAAAAGTAGAAAAGCAAGCTAAGACCGGAGGCGATAAAGATGCCAAAAAAGCTTGTGATTTGCTTGTCAGATACAGAGAAGCCCTTATGGCAGGCAAGTCTGCCAGGACTGTCAAATTGGAAAATCCCGAAGAAGAACATATTGCCAAAGAGTTCTTTTTGCTCACCAATAAGCCTATTATGTATGTCTGCAATGTCGATGAATCATCAGCCGCCAAAGGCAATGCTTATGTAGATCAGTTGAAAACTGCAGTCAAAGATGAAAATACCGAAGTCCTCATCATTGCTGCCAAAATAGAATCTGAAATAGCAGAATTGGAAAGTTTTGAAGAGAGAATGATGTTCCTCAACGAGATGGGACTGGAACAATCCGGTGTCGAAAGAGTTATTCAAAAAGCATATTCACTACTCAACTTGAGAACCTACTTCACTGCAGGAGAACCTGAAGTGCGCGCCTGGACCATCAATGTAGGAGATAAAGCTCCACGCGCCGCAGGGGTAATTCACACCGATTTTGAAAAGGGATTTATTCGTGCAGAGGTTATCAAATACGAAGACTATATCAATTATGGCTCCGAAGCAGCATGCCGTGCTGCAGGCAAACTGGGAATAGAAGGAAAAGATTACGTCGTCCAAGATGGAGACGTAATGCATTTCCTTTTCAATGTCTAAATCAGAATTTACCTATTAAAAGAATCTGGTTCTGTGGTCCTTGACATCGGCCATTTTTGAGAATACAGAAGGGAGAGAATTGAGCTGATAGCTTTGGAGCTGTGCAGACTTCATCTTGGCATCGTCTTCCGTATAGAAAGAACCGGTCTCTCTTCCTTTTACCTGCAATACATAGATACCTACATTACCTGCGACAGGTCCTATGATTTTCTGTTCGGGAGCTCCTGCTATGTAACCGATGAGTGACGGGTCAAATGACTGATTGGTAATAGAGCCGAATGATATGCCATCTTTCGTGCTGATGGTGGTGTTGAGAGCATCTGCTATCTCTCTCATAGAGGTAAGACCTGCTACTTTAGCCTCTACTTCACCTTTGATTTTATCTGATTTCTTCTCTGAAAGAAGAGCATATCTGATAGAGAGGGACACATCATTGATGTTGGCGTATCCTTCTTCCTTGACTTTCTTCAGGGCTACGACGAAAAAGTATTTGTTTTCGACTGTGATGATAGGAGATACCTGACCCTCTTTGGCTTCATATATCCAACGAGTCACTTCGATGGCGTGTTCATATCTGGAAATCTTTTTGGCTCCTTCGAGAATATTGTTGGCGGGTACCACCGGAAGATTTTCTTCCTGAGCTATCTTGTCGAAAATGTCCATTTTACCCTCACAGCGGGAGACTAAAGTATTGGCTTGAGAATAATAATTCTGGAAAGTCTGTTTGCTTGAATTGGCCTCTTTGGTAAGCATGGCTATCTGAACTCTCTTGACAGGAGCTGTTCTCTTGGTCACCCATACTACGTGTGTACCATAGTTGGTATTAATCACTGCAGGGGTCTTGAGATTCATAGTAAGAACACTCTCCATACCGGGAATCATCAAAGTTTGAGTCATCCAGCCTATATCACCATGATTTTCGATGTTGGGATTGGTATCCAGGGAATATTGATAAGCGAGTTGTGAGAAATTGCCTCCTCTTCTGATGACATTGACAAGACTGTCTGCTCTTTTTTCTGAATTGGGAGCGAGAAGAATATGCTGTACAAACACTGAATCCGACATCATTTTGGTACTGTTGACTCTCGCAGCAATAAATTTATCTCCTTTACGGAAGACGGGAAGGACAGTGGGATGATTAGAAAAAGCAAAGTTTTCAATTTCGGGATATTCAGATAATAATTCCCCTTTCTTGTAATAATAATTGGAAAGAGGGGTATCTGAATTTCTGAGAAGAAATGCTTTCAGATTGTCACTCTTGGAAAATTCTGAATAGACCTTCTCTATGCTCTCTTTGGCAAGAGCGATATCTTCTTCTGATGGCACTACTTCATATACTACGAATTCGACATCGCGTGAAGCATTCTGACGATAGTCTTCTTTGTGCTTTTTATAATATGCCTGAATCTCCTGATTGGTCACTTTAAGAGTAGTGTCCTGTGAAAAGCCGAGTGGTACATATACAAAATCGACATTGGAGGTAATATTGTTTTCCTCCACCTCTCTTCTTATCTCCACGGGGGAGAGGATGTTGCTTTGAGATATCAGTGAAGTATATTTATTGAAATATTGCTGCTGAAGCATGTTCTTTTCAAGAAATTTCCAATATGTGGACAGATTGCCTGACTGGTCATTGGGAATAGACTGTATGAACTGCTGGAGTTGCTCTCTGCTAAACTGTCCTGAAGCATCTCTGAAAGTGGGTTCCTGAGAAATAATCGGAGAAAGTTCCTTACCCTGACTCAGGTCGAAAAGCTCTTCCTGACCTACATTGATACCTGCTTTGGCAATAGTGGGAAGTATATACATCTCATTAATCATCTCCTGCCATGCGGTCTCGTTGATGGATTCCTGTACTTGTTCTGTGGGGGACTGATTGCCTGATGTGAGAGTATAGATGGAGGTATAATACTCGATTTTCTTTTGGAACTCTTCGTAAGTGATATCTTTACCGTCGATTTCTCCTACATCATATTTGGATGAAAGAGACCTTAATGTGGTCTCCAATGTGGACGGGTCGATAATAAATGCCAACAAGGCTACTGCAATAAGAACGGTGATTAGAATTCCTAATTTGACACGTATTTTCTCTAAAACTGCCATTGTGAATTATTTATAGGTTATTTATTTCTAAAAAATAGGTTGCGAAGTTAGTAATTTTATTTTTATCTCTTGTATAAAGGCCCAATAAAATTGGCTGAGTCCAAGTATTCCACAGCGGTGCTGTCTCGATTGATAATGCCATAACTGTCAAACGGCCTCAACAGTTCTGCGTTGCGGGCCATCTCATCTGAACGAAGTCCATATCCCTGCATAAAACCTTGAGGAGAAGAGAGTTTCACATAACAATCTGTGTAGATGATTTTTCTCTCCCTGTCCCAATGAAGAGTATCGGTCTCGATTTTCTCTCCTTTTATATAATTCATCACCACTACATTGCCGTAGGCATCCCATTTCTCATCATTCTGCTTAGTGGTGTGACGTGCTCCGTCTGAAGAGATTTCAGTCTCTAAAAGTCCTTCTTCATTGTATCCAAAGACATTCATCCCCCGAGGAAAATCTTCATAGGATAGATTCTCATCGTTCCGAGAATATCTCTCCATTACGGGGGCTTCCATCCTCATTTTGAGTCGACCATTTTCACTTTGGACTGCCACCATACTATCCACTACCTGCACCGGCGCAGAAGATATATCTATGGAACCTGTCTTCTTGAGTTTGTTGCTGCAAGATACAACAAAGATGGCAGTAATTACTGTGATAATTACTACCATCCAATCATAATACCGGCGATGACCGATCATTTATTTCTGTGTTCTAACTTTGGTGTTTTCCCTCATTCCACCGCATGAAACTGTATAAGTGCTGCCATCCAAAACATCATACATAAATGCTACTGACTGTTTCGGGAAATATTGAGTGTATTGGTTTATCATATTATTAGCCTCTTCTGTCAGAGAAGAATCGGCATTTTTGGCCTTAATAAGATAATCAACTGCTACCCAATATTGTGCACGTGTATCCACTTCGTTGCCCTGACATTTGAGCATTCCCCAGGCAGTGCCGATGAGAAAATATGCCTTCCCTGCAAAATTCTGAGAAAGTGCAGCACTTTCTTTGGCAGCTTTGACTGCTTCGTCGGGTCTTCCGGCTTTTTTGAAGAAATACGTGGCAACTTCGAAATAGTATTCCGCATCTACTTCGTTGTCAGACTCGGGGTAAGCAATAGCTTCATTGATATATGCCTGAGCTTTGTCCACATCGTTTATACCTGCATAAAGTTTATATAGAAGATATGCAGATTTGTATGATGGCTCCACTTTGTGAAGAGACTCGACTGCAAGGCGGAAAAGATCTTCTTCCATGCAGTTGGAGGCAGAAAAGATGGAGACCATATTTCCGAGTAGTTCCTTATCTACCGGGTTGGCTTCGTAACGGGGTTTGAAAAGAGCAACGAGATTTTCGCAGGTGGCTACACCACTTGTCATAAATATATTTTCCACATCCTTAAGTGCACCTTTAGCATCGGGAGAAGGTTTCGCTTTGTCTTCAGCTTCAAGTAGTGCGCTTGATTTTTGAAAAGCATTCATTACCTCTTCAGCAGACATGGTACCATCTGTAAACATGACTTTTGCAAGGTCCATATATCTGACAGCAATTACTATTGGGGTCTTTTCTTTGACGATATCCATTGTCTCTCCCAATAGATTGAAAGTCTCTTTTTCTTCCCCTTTTTCCATATAGGTCAACTTATCCATAGACTGATTAATCTTGGCCTGAGCAAGATATTTGGGATAATTCTCAATTCTGACTGCATGAAGCCACATCAATGAGTCTACAAGAGATTTCCTTCTGATAGGGTTGTTTCTATATTTGCCAATGTCCCTTCTGAGAATTTTCATACCATCCAGCAACATATTCTGGTTGGCGGTAGGGGGGCACACTGCTATTGCTTTTCTCCACAGGGGGGCTGCTTCTGTAATATTCTTTTGGTCCATATATCCCTTGTAGAAGGAGAGATATTTGACACAATTTATGCTGTCCTCTCCATGGCCGTATTTACCTGGCTGAGCAAGGGCAGTGAAGCTTTGTGATAAAATGCAAATAAAAACTGATAGTAATAAGATGGTTTTCTGTTTCATGTTATAGTGACGTTTATTCATATCTATATTTTTGGAACCACACATCGTGGAGATTGATATTAACCATAAAGTTGACATATCTTTCTCTGACGAGATTGTATTTTTTCGATCCCCTCTGCCCTATATCTACCGCTACGCTGATGGCATTATACCATCTGAAAATGGGAAACGAAGCCCCAAAGGTAATACCAAATGAGTTAATTTGGTGACCATTCAGGCTAATATATGACATGTCGTAATAAGCTCCGGCTCTGTAAGTCACTCTTTTCATATAATAACGACTGTCATATCTGTTTGGCACAATTTCAAATCCCGCTTTATAGGTCTGGTTCACTTCGGGGTCAAAGTTAAATTCTCCCGGGTATTCTGCAAATGTACTCTTTTTCCAGTTTTGCCGCACATAATCAAAGCCCAAAAGCCATTTGTCATTGTGACGATAGGAGATGCCGACACCCATTTCGGAGGCTATTCTGAGCTTGGTATTGGTGTAAAGATCGTGCGCTATGGTGTCTGTGGCGGAAGAGGATGAAGAATATACATATCTGAAAATATCTCCACTCATATCGCTCCCCAGCCTATATGTAACACCTATGGTAAGAAGAGAATTGCCATTTTTGAATGGCTGGGTATATTGAAGTCCGAACTTTCCTGAGAAACTGTGTACTCCGTATTCCCATCCTGTGTAGATAGTGTTGTAACTGGAAGAAGAATTGAAAAGTATGTTACTTCGTCTGTTGATGTTCCCGAAATAATAAAGCATTTGAGCCCCTATGGAAAAACGTTTGGCAAATACCATCGAAGCACCGAAAAAGAGCTGATACAGACTCCCTGTGCCATATTTTTGATACTTAATGTCGCCCATGGTAGAGACTAAATTGGGATCAGTCTCGGTACTTTGGAATTTGTATCCCGTATTGCTGAAGGGCACTATCCCTACCACAATTGCAGATTTGCGCCAAATAGGTACTGTAATGGCGAAATTTTGCATATTGAAGACATTGTAGGCGGAAGTAGTTTTGAAGTCTGTATTGTAAATATTTTTCTGAACGATTCCGAAGTCGAGCATAAAAGCAAGTGTATCTCTTGCAGTGATGGCAGCGGGATTGGTGTAGTTGATAAATCTATTGTCTCTCAATCCTATGCCTATCCCTCCCATTGACAGGTTATAGGCAGACCCGGGCTTTTCCAATTGTCCCAATCCGAAAAGGGAATATGGTGAATAGGCACCGAGAGCATCTGTGGTTTGAGCATTAAGATGTATGGACCCGAGACACAATGGGAGCAACACAATCATCGACCATTTTATAAATTTACTTGTTTGCATCTATTTCTGCTATACGGGCCAAACCCATCAAAACCAAATTACAAACTGCAAATATGGGAGTTTTCAATTTTTTGGCAAAATAAAAAGCATCTCCACCTGTGAAAACTACCAGATGATTAGGATAATTCCGTATATACCCTTCAACTTCAAACATTATGCCTAAAATGACACCATTGAGTATAGCCTCCTGAGTGGAAGTACCCATATCAAGTGTTGCATTTCCTTTTTCTATGAGAGGTAAACGTTTGGTATACTGATGAATAGCTTTAAATCTCGTATTAGTACCCAAGGAGATATTACCACCCTTATAATCACCATTTTTATTAATGATATCTATGGTAATCGCTGTCCCAAAATCGAAAACAATACAATTATGGTCCGGGAAAAGAGTATGTGCGGCCACTACTGAAGCTATCCTGTCGCTGCCCAATGTTTCGGAAGTATGATATAAATTGGTGATGGGCAGAGGGGTATTATTATCGAGAATTATTAGTCGTGAGCACCTTTGGCCAAGTTCTTCACGAATGTCCTCTATCTGTTTCCCGACATTGGATATGGCTATGGTCCCGATAGTCTTTCCGTCTACAATATCATCAAGCCATTCGAGTGTGAATTCTTGGTCATATCGAGAGATTCCGAACATCGACTGCTCTTGCCAAAACGCCATCTTAACGGCGCTGTTACCGATATCTAAAAGTAAGTCTGTCACCTTTTTCGAAAAAGTGCGCTAATATAATTACATTTTTTGGATTAAGTTAAAAGCACCCTCTATGGTTCTAACTTTCTGCGCCATAATGTAGAGTTTGTCATTGTGCTCTTTGAGTTGGAAGCGATTGCCGTCTCTGTGCTGGATGTTTCGGATAATCTCTTCAAATTGTTTGGTCTTGTAGTATGGAGACATCTGGTTGCTGACAAAGTACATCACCATAGTCTCATTTTTGAGTACTATCTTCTCAAATCCTTTTTCTTTGGCTATTTTTCTCAGGCGTACCACGAAAGAGAGCTGTCTAACCTCTTCGGGGATGGGACCGAAACGGTCTTCCAATTCATCGATAAATTTGTCGAGAGTAGCATCGTCGCTGATGGAGTCAAGTTCTTTATAAAGACGTATTTTTTCTGCTGTTACATCTATGTAAGTATCAGGAATGAGCAGTTCCATATCTGTATCTATAGTGCACTCTGTGACATAACTATCCCCTTCGTGGACCACATCTTCCATACCTCCTGTATTTTTTATCTCTTCAAATGCCTCAGCCAAGATGCGTTGGTATGTTTCAAATCCCATGTCTGCAATATATCCACTCTGTTCTGCTCCAAGCATATTCCCCATACCGCGGATATCAAGGTCCTGCATGGCAATATTAAAGCCACTGCCCAAGTCTGAGAATGCCTCAATGGCTTTGAGTCTTCGGCGCGCATCATCCGATACGGCGGTCATAGTAGGAACGATGAGATAACAAAATGCTTTTCTATTGGACCTTCCCACTCTTCCTCTAAGTTGGTGTAAATCGCTCAATCCTATCTTTTGTGCCTGATTGATGATGATGGTATTGGTGTTGGGAATATCTATGCCGTTTTCAATAATAGTGGTAGAGATGAGGATGTCATAATCTCCCTCCATATAGCCCAATATCTTCTTTTCAAGCAATGTTGGCTCCATCTGGCCATGTGCCACACAAGTCCTTATCGCCGGCACAAGTCTTTTGATAATATCTTCTACACTCAGAATGTCTTCTATCTTGTTGTGTACGAAAAATATCTGTCCTCCCCTTTCTATCTCATAAGTAATGACATCACGTATCACATCTTCGTTGAAATCGATTATTTCTGTCTGTATCGGCAATCTGTTGGGGGGCGGAGTGTTGATAATGGAAAGGTCCCTGGCTCCCAACAGAGAAAATTGGAGCGTGCGTGGAATGGGAGTTGCTGACAGAGTGAGGGTGTCTACATTGAGTTTAAGTTGGCGGAGACGCTCTTTGGCTGCCACTCCGAATTTCTGCTCTTCATCTATTATCAATAAACCCAAATCTTTAAACATCACCTCTTTATTGAGTAATCGATGAGTGCCGATTATTATATCTATTGAGCCATTTTTTATTCTTTCTATTATCTCTTTGCTCTCTTTCGGAGTACGGAGTCTGCATAGATAATCTATGGTACAGGGAAATCCTTTAAGTCTCTCTGTGAAAGTGTTGAAATGTTGAAGGGCCAAGATGGTAGTCGGCACCATTACGGCCACCTGTTTACTGTCAGCCACAGCTTTGAAAGCAGCACGTATCGCCACTTCTGTCTTCCCGAAACCGACATCCCCACACACCAATCTGTCCATAGGATAATCCTTTTCCATATCTTGTTTGACGGAAAGTACTGCTTTGTGCTGGTCGGGAGTCTCTTCATACATAAAAGAAGATTCCAATTCCTGCTGAAGATACGAATCAGGGGTGAAAGCAAATCCCTTGGACATCCTCCTCTGAGCATACAATTTTATCAAATCTGCAGCTATGTCCCTGACTTTGGATTTGGTTTGTGCCTTCATTTTCTGCCAGGCACCGGTACCGAGTTTGTTGATTCTCGGTGCGTCTGAATCTGCCGAACGATATTTGGAAATTCTGTGAAGACCATGAATTGACACAAAGAGCACATCATTGTCTTTATAGATTAACTTTACAGCCTCCTGTTCGTGCCCGTTTATCTTGTTTTTCACAAGCCCCCCGAAGACTCCCACGCCGTGGTCTATGTGCACCACGTAATCTCCCTCTCTCAAAGAATTCAAATCATTGATGGTAAGCCTTTCGCTCCTCTCCACGCTCCTCTTTATCTTGATACGGCGGTATCTTTCAAATATCTGATGATCAGTATATAGACAGACTTTGGAATCGTGGTCTATAAATCCTTCGTGAATGGTAAATGAGAGATAATTAAGGGTGATTCCGTTGGACGAAAAAATACTCTTCAGCCTCTCTATCTGATTCACACTTTCACTCATAATATAGACCCGGTATCCCTCTTCCCTTTTGGCTTTGATGTCATCGGCAAGTATCTCAAAATTTTTATTGAAAGAAGGTTGTGGAGTGGTGTTGAATTTCAGTTTTACATCACAGTCCATATCTTTGTGGAGAGGAGAAAGATATACTATCTTCTGCTCAATAGGTTCTTCGAGGGTCACATCTGAAAGCCATACACAACTCTCTTTTGGCAAAAATTGAAGAAATGATACTGTGTCAGTCTGTATGGATGAGATGTTGGGATATACGACGAGCTGGTCGACTTCTTGCGTGGAGCGTTGTGTATTGATGTCAAAAGCTTTAATCGCCTCTATTTCGTCTCCAAAGAAATCTATTCTGTATGGTAAATTGTCTCCGTATGAGAAAATATCTATTATGCCTCCCCGTATGGCGAATTCCCCCGGCTGTGAGACAAAGTCTACCTTTTCAAAATCAAAAGAAAACATCAGTTCGGAAAGAGTTTCGAAAGATATGTTTTCACCCTTTTTGATAGAGATGATGCTACCGGCTATCTCCTTTTCTTTTGCTACTTGTTCTTTAATAGATTCCCTGTATCCCACCAGCACCACATAATCCCCTTTATATCTATTTTTATTATGGTCCATCACCGCCCCGATGGCAGCGGTGCGTTGAACTTTCATGGAAGAATCTCTTATGGTACTTTTGACATTCTCATCGTGGGATGTAGGGAAAAAATAGATGTTCTCTTCATCCATGAGATTATACAAATCATTGACACAAGCTGATGCCTCTTCTCTATTATTCAGCACCACGAGATGTATCCCCTTTTCCACTACAGATGCTATGGCAAAGGCTTTGGCTGAAGAGAACAATCCTTCCACCAACACACTTTTCATCTTAGGATTATTCAACCAATCCGAAAGCTCTTTATACTTTTCTTTTTTTATTAACAATTCCCACTTTTCATTGTTCATAACGCCACAATAAACCTGTTTATAATTTTTAATAAAATTTTATAAAATCTTTCTGAATATTTTTATTACGCCGTGCTTATCTTTTTTCCAAAAAAGTAAGCAAGTTTTTTCTATCGATTTTTTCAAATTTTATCAACACCCTCTTTGGAGAGTTTGTAAAGCGACAAAATTATTAACAATTATTTAAAATTTTAAATATCTATCTGATTTTCTTTTATTTATCAATAAAATATATGTTAATAACTTAATAGTATCGTGTTTATAATTATTATTCTGAGAGATTTTAATGACTTATCGACATATTAACAACTAATCATTAATATCATTTAAAATATTAAAAATATAAGATATATTTGTATTATGGTTGTAAAGGAAAACACTGAGTTCGATCCCCGCATTGAAAGTGTCAGCAAAGATAATGATTTCGATGGTAAGATAAGACCACAAGATTTTGACAATTTCTCAGGTCAAGATAAGATAATCGATAATCTTAAAGTTTTTGTCCAAGCTGCCAAGTTGCGCGGTGAAGCCCTTGATCATATTCTTCTTCATGGTCCTCCAGGTCTCGGAAAGACCACTTTGGCTTATATTGTGGCGAGAGAGTTGGGGGTGAATATGAAAGTGACTTCAGGACCCATCCTTGATAAACCGGGTGATTTAGCCGGTCTTCTGACCTCTCTTGAACAGGGTGATGTACTTTTTATAGATGAGATTCACAGACTTTCCCCCATTGTGGAAGAGTATCTGTATTCTGCTATGGAAGATTATACCATAGATATTATGATAGATAAAGGTCCCGGTGCCAGGTCTGTACAAATATCTCTCAATCCTTTTACCCTCATAGGTGCCACTACTCGCAGTGGACTCATAACATCTCCATTGAGGGCAAGATTTGGTATACAGTCACATCTTGAATATTATGAAGCTGATACACTTTTAAAAATATTAAAGAGAAGTGCTGGTATTTTAAATATTTCCATAGATGACCAGGCTGCTAAAGAGATAGCTTGTCGCAGTAGGGGTACTCCACGTATTGCCAACTCATTACTGAGAAGAGTCAGGGATTTCGCACAGGTCAAAGGTTCAGGGGAGATAGACCTTACGATTACCAAGTATGCCCTAAATGCCTTAAACATCGACAAAAGAGGTCTTGATACCATTGATAATAAGATTTTATCTACCATTATTACTAAGTTTAAGGGTGGACCGGTGGGGATAAGTACTATTGCCACTGCTGTTGGAGAGGATATTGGTACTATTGAAGAAGTTTATGAGCCATTTCTTATCATGGAAGGATTTATTCATCGTACTCCCAGAGGTAGAGAAGTGACAGACCTTGCATATAAGCATTTGGGACTTAGTAAATACGATGATAACAGCCTATTTTAATTTTAATTGAATGGATTTATTTACTCTGATAGATAAGAAGATTAGGATGACTATTCAATACAGGCAAGAATTACCTATTCTTGAAAGTAAAAGGAAGACCATCATTGAATATTATAAGGATAAGAAATGTGACGAAGATTTGAAGCAGGCATTGGATTACCTCACCACTCACCAGTTTGTTGCTTTTCCATATCCATTCATAGAGGATTTTAACTATAAAAATGTAAAGGTTAAAAAAGACTTTTCCTGCGGTTTGCATTATGTCATTCATAATGGTAAAAAACTCTATTTCAAACGTTCATTGACCGTTAAAAGTATTCAGAAAGTTTATACAGAGTTATTAATCGAACAACACCTCGAATCACCACACAGATATTTGACGGATGAATTTACACCGCAAAACAAAGATATTTTCGTAGATGTGGGAAGCGCAGAAGGAATATTGTCACTTGACCTTGTAGATAAAGTAAGCAAGATATATTGCTTCGAATACGATGACCAGTGGATAGAAGCTATGGAACATACTTTTGCTCCATGGAAAGACAAAGTAGTGATCATAAGAAAATATGTGTCGGAGAAAGATGATTCATTCAATATCTCTTTAGATACTTTTTTCAAATACGATAAATACCTTCCCACTTTTATTAAAATGGATGTAGAAGGGGCTGAATTATTGTGTTTAAAAGGTGCTGAGAATATCATTAGAAAATCTGATAATCTTAAAATATTGGTGACCACTTATCATAGAGCCAATGACCATTTTGTTTTAAAAGAATATCTCGAACAACGCTCTTTTCAATGCGAGTTCAGCCAAGGTTTTATGATTTTTTCCAGCGATCGCAATTTCTGTCCGCCATATCTTCGCAGAGGTTTGATCAGGGCCTATAAATCCAAGGTATGAAAGTATTGATATTATCGGATGCGCAAAGCATTCATACCAAAAGATGGGTGTCTTCTCTGTCTGACAGGGGAATAGATGTCGTTTTATACAGCATTAAACTCCCTAATGATGACTTTTTTGATAAGATTAATATCAAGACCTATTATTTCGACCTGTTTACTTATCATAATATCTTTCACTCTATCGTCAGACATAGAAAGGCTGTCAATATTCTAAAAGACATCATTAAGGTAGAAAAACCTGATATTTTGCACGCCCATTATCTCACAAGCTTTGCGTTGGTGGCAGCATTAAGTCGATTTCACCCCCTTATAGTATCTATGTGGGGAAGTGATGTTTATGTTTTTCCGCGAAAATCATTTATCAATAAGATATCGGTCAGATACATATTGAGAAAAGCAGATGTTATACTCTCTACAAGTCATCACATGGCACTCGAAGCGGGTAAATATACTGGTAAAGAGATACTTATCACTCCTTTCGGAGTGGACACTTCCATTTTTTCTCCTCCCAAAGAGAAAAGAAATGATATTCCATTCGTGATAGGTATTGTCAAAACTCTTTCTCCCAACTATGCTATCGACATTCTCCTTAAAGTTTTCAAAAAGGTGAAGGACAATAATCGGGGGATGGACCTTAAATTGATTATTGCAGGTGATGGCCCCAATAGATCGGAATATGAAGAATTGGCTCGGCTGCTTAATCTCTCTTCATGTACCGAATTTAAAGGAGAGTTGGATAATAATATGCTTGCCACTGAATGTTATCAAAAATTTTCTCTCTTTGTAGCCCTATCCCACAGCGAAAGTTTTGGTGTGGTGGCAGTGGAAGCAATGGCTTGTGAATGTCCTTTGGTAGTATCTGATACAGATGGTTTTACAGAAGTGGTTCAAGATGGAGTCACAGGTTTGATAGTGCCACGGGGTGATATTGATGCTGCGGCATCAGCCATCCAAAAATTGATAGATGACCCTTCGCTTAGATATTCTATGGGCCAAGAGGGGAGAAAAAGGGTGTTACAACTTTATGACTGGCGGCAAAATGTTCAGACTATGGTCAATATTTACCAAAGCACTTTGAGTAATCATGAGCGAGCTTAAAGATAAGACAGCTAAGGGTATTGGTTGGAGTTTTGCTGATACTTTATCGAGTACGGGCATTCTCGCAATAGTAAATATCGTCCTTGCCAGGATTTTATCTCCTTCAGAATTTGGTATTGTCGGGATGACTGCCTTTTTTATTACGTTATCTACTTCACTGACAGATGGCGGTTTTTCAGGGGCCCTTATCAGAAAAAAGAATGTGGACCAGAATGATTTCAATACTGTTTTCTATACTCAACTTTTGATAAGTATCCTGCTATATCTTATTCTCTTTTTTACTGCTCCATATATCGCTGTTTTCTTTAAAACCCCCATTCTATCCTCAGTTATCAGAATACTCAGTCTTTCTATCATTATTTCTGCTTTTACCGCTGTTCAGAAAGTCATTCTATTTAGAAAAATTGATTTCAAAACCCAGACAATTGTCTCTCTGGTATCATCCCTGACTTGTGGTACCGTAGGCATCGTGATGGCTTTAAAAGGCTATGGCGTGTGGAGCCTGGTGGTCCTTCAGCTCTCGAGGATGTTTGTTTCTTCCCTTATGTTTTGGATATTGTCCTCTTGGAAACCTTCTTTCTCTTTTTCTGTCAGGAGTTTTAAAGAGATGTTTTCATTCGGAGGCAAGTTGCTGGCTACATCTTTAATCAGTAACTTTTGGAACGAAGCCACTTCTGTGATAATAGGAAGGTTCTATAATACTACTCAGCTGGGTTATTATTCAAGAGCAGACAAGTTTCGTAATATGGTCACTTCTGCTGTGGGGATGGTAATGCAGAGAGTTAGTTATCCTGTGTTGAGTACTATACAAGATGAGAGAGAGAGGCAAAGAAGAGCATTTGCCAAATTGATGAAAACTACAGTTCTCATTACTTTCACTTCCGTACTCGGTCTTGCCGCCATCTCCAAATCCCTTATATGGGTGCTTATCGGAGAGAAATGGATGCCCGCAGTTCCCTATCTTCAAATATTATCCATTTCAGGCCTCTTTATCCCTACTCTTTATATTTTTTCATCTCTCTTTAGTGCCACAGGCCGGTCTGATTATAATTTAAAGACTGAGATATATAAAATACTCTTATTGGTGGGACCCATCTTGCTCGGCTGTTTTTATAGTATAGACTTGATGCTTTGGGGTATGGTCGGAGCCTATTTGTTATCTTACCTCATCCAGGCTTATTATGTCAGCAAATTGATGAATTATACTCTCTGGCAACAAGTCAGGGACTTATGCCCATTTCTGCTGATAGCCATCATTATGGCAGTTCCTGTATGGTGTATCAACCTTTTGGAGTTCAAACCATTATACACTCTTCTTTTACAATTGTTCGTGGGTGTCTCCATCATAATACTTATCTATGAAAAATGTTATCACTGTGAAGAATACACAGAGATAAAAAGTCACATTACAGACCTTTTTCACAGGAAGAGCAAATCCTAATTTTTACCTGATAATTTTAAATATAGATACTTGCAGCGGGTGGTTATTCGCTTGTGGGATATCTGTCGATAGTGATCATACGCCTCTTGTCGGCGGCTATATTTAAATGCGATGTTGAACAGTTTAAAATAGTATTGATTTTCGACTTTGCTGATGAGGGTATCAGATACATTACCTTTATAATTTTTGGAAAGGTATTCCCTTTTGATATCAAATTTGCAATTCAAGAAATACATTTCCTTATCATAATCCTCGGGATGGGAGATGGAGCCCGATAAAAATCTGTAAGAGCCACTGACAAATGGCAGAAATTTGATTTTTGAGTAGAGTGAACACCATAGCCATATAGGATAATCTGCAGTGTTCCATGTCCTATGGGAAGAAGGGAGAACTGTGTCAAGGTAATTGCAATACAGAGCGTTGTCGAACACCACAGTCATGGCAGGGATGGGGTTATTCATAATTAAATCTTCGAAGCGGAGATCTTTTGCAATATGTTCCAAAGGAATAATCTGTTGTTTATCTCCCTGTATGGAGAGGGCTTGTGTGAAGCACATCCCATAATCCGGGTGTGTCTCTAAAAAGTCCACCTGTCGCTGTAGTTTCAAAGGGTCGGTCCAATAATCATCTCCTTCGCATATAGCTATGTATTTGCCATTGCGTGGCAATGTCTCCATAATGTGAAGGATGGAGTTGTTCCACTTGTGATACTGATTTTCTGTCTCGCAGATAGGTTTGATAATCTCAGGATACTTTTCTGCATATCTACGGATGATGTCTGCTGTCCCATCTGTGGAAGCATCATCGTGTACTATCGCCTCAAAGTCAAAAGAAGTTCTCTGCCTGATGAACCCTTCAAGACAATCGGCTATAAAGGCTTCCTGATTGAAAGTCAGACAGTGAATAGTAACTAATAAATGTCTCTGAGGTACCATGTCCTATCAGAAGCAGAATCTCAGACCTGTGCCAAAATAAATACCCTGGCCCGATTTGCCACCATTGTGATTTTTATATGTGTCGTTACCGAAGAGAAACATATTATATCCACCCTGTACGAATAATTGTACCGGGTAATAAATATTGATATTAGCTCTCAGACCCAATTTGCCCAACCACCCGAGACCATTTTCTTGCAGATCTGCATCTTTTTTGAGCATATCTCCATATATACCCACTATGGGATAGAGTTGAAAATTATTCATTCTGAATCCATATCCCAAATTCACTCCGAAATTATATACATCCTTTCTCATAGTGAAATCGGCAGCTACCATCCACTGAGCGTAACGTCCACCATAGCCATCAAATTCGAGACCTACACAGAAAGAGTTATCCAATCCGTTGGTTTTGTGATAAAAACCTGCGTATCCTATGGTGAGAGACAGACCGATGATTTTTTTCTCTATCATAGACATCCCCGGGACGAGACTTTTTCCGGCGTATTGATAAAATTCGGTGGGGGCAAAATCTCCGGTGGTGATTCTGTCATTGTCAGATATATTATTAGTAGCCTTGACCAGCCCTTTTCTTTTTTGCGAGATGGTATTATCTGCGTTAAGGACATCTTCATAGACATAGAATGCGTAGTCGGTGTTGACACCCTCTTTGGAGCCTATCTTGGCTCGTATAGGTCTGATGTCGAAGATAGTGGTTTTGAGAGAGAGGTCGGATACATTGCCTTCTAAAGAATTGAAACTATTGTTGTTGCCATCATTCAGAATGGTGTTGTAACGACCGACTTTATTGTTTCCTACCTCAAGGTTGCCCATTTTCTCTTCGGTGGGGCGTTTGGGGTCAGAAGTCACAGAGAGAGAATTGTTGGTATATTTATAGACAAGCCGGATGGGAATCTGAATCTTTTCAAAAGCTGCTTTTTTGGCTGCTATTTCCCCTTTGGGAGTGTTTTCGTCGATCCAGCAATCCCACACCTGATTTAGCAATTCTTCACTCCAAACTATCTTATAGAGATAAGTGATTATACTCCCTTTATAGTAGTCAGTTCTCTTCCCCTCTGCATTGGGTTTCCCCTTTTCATATCGAAGATTGAGATTATCAAATACGACGATATAGCTTTTGTCTATGAGGTTTTCTCCGGTGTCTTTCAGAGCATCTGCCCCTCTTTTGGTCGAGATACTTTTGAGATAATCCTCATCTGTGGAGCTGTACTGACCGCGATGATGAAGCAATAATAAGTCCATCCGACCATCGGACTTGCGATTGAAAATGGTAGAGATAATCTCAAGACCGACATTATGGTCATTGAGATAGGAAGTAATATTCTCAGATATGTCGCGCAGATTGTAATTGGCCACCATTTTGCCTTCAGAATCCTTCTTGTACTCGATGATATATCTCGACATATTCATCGGAATGCTCTTGGTGGGGATATTATTCATATCATATCTCGCATCATAAGCGATGTTGGAATAGTAGTTTTTAACAATCGATGTCAGGGAATCGTGATAAGAAATATAGATGGGAGAGAGGCCCACCCTGTCATATTTGACCATTTCCTGTCCCGATACCGAGAGAAATAAAAGAATAAAGAAGAGGGAAGCAAATACTTTTTTCATAATTATTTATGTAATTTTTTAAAAATAGACTCTTTGGTGGCAGGTAATTTAATATCTGTGGAAATAGTATGAGTAGCGGAGTATATGGCGTTGTTGATGGCACTAACTACAGATATGCCATACAAGAATGGCGGTTCTCCGATGGCCCTGCTGCCTAAAACTCCGTTATTGAATTTATTATCTTCATATAATCCGACATTGAAAACCTTTGGTACATCTGCAATACCCGGGATTTTATACAGGTCAGGGTTGCAGGTAAGAGGGTGTCCCTGTGGGTCACTGATAAGTTCTTCCATCGTCAACCAGCCGACGCACTGGATGAAAGCTCCCTCTATCTGTCCCTTATCTATCGACTTATCTAGAGAAATGCCGGTGTCGTTGAGAATGTCTGTGCGAATGATGGCAGTATCGCCTGTCAACAGGTCCACTTCCACTTCTGAAATCCCCAGTCCAAACACATAATAGAGGAATGGATTCCCTTTGCAAGAGGTTTTATTGAAATAGACGCCCGGAGTTTTATAGTATGCTTTCTCTCCAAGATTGATTTGGGCCATATATGCTTTCTTGAGTACCTCTTCAAATGGGGTATCGGGAGGCAAGGTCTTGGCAAAGGTGTCAATTCTCTTTTTGAGAGAGCGAATAGCTTTGATGACAGCCTGCCCATTGATATCGGAGCCTGTAGATGCCGCAGTGGCAGAAGTATTGGGAATGACTGAGGTATCTGTATTGTAAATGCGTATTTTTTCCTCCGGAATATTCATCATGCGAGATGCCGTAAGCATCATCTTATCATAAAGGCCCTGCCCCATCTCTACCCCTCCCTGATGAATTATCATGGAGCCGTCTCTGTAGAGATTGACAAGCGCAGACCCCTGATTGAGAAATGATGTAGTGAAAGAAATCCCAAACTTGACAGGGACTCCCGCTATTCCTCTTTTCTTGAATTTATTTTTGGAGTTGAAACGTTTGACCTCTCTGACTCGTTCCTTGTAATCAGAACTTTTCACGAGCTTTTTATAGATGTCAGGAAGAGAATTGTCACTCACTTTCTTGCCATAAGGGGTGATATTTCTTCGTCTGATACCATAAAAATTGTCTCTTCTCACTATTAGGGGATCTCTATGTAATGTATGGGCAATAATATCCATGATATTTTCTATCACCACTACTCCTTGAGGGGCTCCAAAGCCCCTGAAAGCACAATTGGATGGAGTATTGGTCCTGCAGGGATATATTTCTACCTCCATAGAGGGAATGTAATAGGCATTTTCACTATGGAGCAGACATCTCTCCATAATCGACTGTGTCAGGTCTGCGCAATATCCCATATTGAACAGGAAGCGTGCTTTGTAGGCGAGTATTTTGCCTTGGTCTGAAAACCCTACTTTGTATTTGACTTTCACGGGATGTCGTTTACCTGTGATGACCATATCTTCATCCCTTGAGAGGACGAATTTGATATTTTTCCCCGTGTGATATGATAGGAGTGCTGCCCAAATTGCGCACCAGGCACCCTGTGTCTCTTTGCCTCCGAATCCTCCGCCGAGGTGAGAAGTGACCACTTCCACTTGAGAACAGTCGATACCCAGGCATCTTGAGATATGAAGTTGTATCTCAGATGGATTTTGGGAGGAGGCGATTATTTTGTATGATTGGTCTGCAAGAAGATATGATACAGCTCCCTGGGTCTCAAGATAGAAATGCTCCTGACCTCCTATTTCCATCTCTCCTTCCACTATGTGGTCCGATTTTCTGAATGATTTTTTGATATCCCCTTTCACCAAATGGTATGGATTGAACGGATAATTGCCTTTGTGAAAAGATTCTTGAACATCCAGTATGGGGCGAAGTACTTTGTATTTTATCTTAATGAGGCTTTTTGCTTTTTCGGCAGTAGCTCTGTCTGTGGCAGCTATCAAAGCAATGGCTTGTCCAACACATTGGCAAGTGCCGTCAGATAAAACAGGTTCGTCTTGTAACACAGAGCCCATATTATTGACACCGGGAACATCTTCGTGGGTGAGAACGGCAAATACACCTTTCAATTTTTTGGCAGCAGATGTGTCAATAGAGAGGATTTTAGCATGTGCGTGTGGACTGTACAATAGATATCCGTAGGCAAAATTGCCCGACATTGCGACGTCATCGATATATTCAGTCTTGCCGACTATATGGTCGTATATCCTTCTATCTGCCTGATTCATAATCCAAATAACATTTTAGAAATAAATTTTCCACTAAAGCAGAGCGGAATTCTTCTGAACCGCGGACATCAGATATCGGTTTGAAATCTTTTTTAGCAATAGCCCCTGCCTTCACAAAAATCTCTTTTTTTATCTCTTTGCCCATAAGAAATTCTTCAGCAGAGCAAGAATTTGTGGGAATGGAAGACATCCCACCGAATCCTGTATAGATCTTAGAAATTTTCTGATTGACAGTTTCGAAATAGATACAACAGGTCATCGTAGCAATATCCATATCTTTTCTTTTGGACTGCTTATGACAGAACAGAAAGCTGCTTTTGGATGGTTTGGGAATGATAACTGCCCCGATTATCTCATCGCTCTGCATCACGTTTTTGCGATAAGAGGTAATAAACGATGCCGCCTCAACATTTCTTTTTTCATCTGCCTTCACAAGCACAAGCTCTGCATCAAGAGCGAGTAGCAAAGGCATAATATCTCCAACAGGAGATGACCCGGAGATACTTCCTGCTATTGTTCCCTTATTGCGTATCTGAAGTGAAGCGAAGCTTGAGAGGTACTTGTCGGCAGCGGGATACGAGGTGCTGATAATAGACCTGAAATTCTCAATGGAGGTGTTTCCTCCGATATAAAAGTAACCTTTAAATTCTTCGCACCCTTTCAATTCTTTTAAATCGGAAATATCGACAATCAGTGAAGGAATTTTCCCGCTCTTATGGAGCATAATGGCAAAATCAGTGGCACCTGACACGATATATGCTTCGGGATGGGTCTCTTTGAATGACAAAAACTCTTTCAGGGTGGGGAATTTATAATACCGGAAATCAGTACCAAGATATTCAAAAGTGTGCAGACCTGCCTCCACAAGTTCTTTGTCAAAAACCGGGTCCGGCTCATCAACCCTGGCCACATCTTGCAAGCTCATCATTGATTTCAAGATGCTCTCATAGCCTGTGCATCTGCACAGATTGCCGGAGAGAGTTTTATTGATTTCTTCCCTTGTAAAAGGTCTGCCATTGCGATAATGTGCGTATGCAGACATTATCATTCCGGGGGAACAAAATCCGCATTGAGTGCCCCTCCCCTTCATCAGAGCCTCCTGTACGGGGTGAAGCCTGCTTCTTGAAGAAATGCCCTCTATGGTAAATAAGTGCTTTCCGTTGAGCATTGCAATGGGCATCAGACACGAATTTACTGCGTAGAAATTGATGGAGTAGGGATTGATTTCGGAGAAGAGACTATTTTTGAGTGAGTAATTATCTTGTTCGGCCAAGCAGACCGTACATGCGCCACAATCGCCTACACCACAACCTTCTTTGGTCCCCATAAGATGCTCTTTCTCCCTTAAATATTTAAGGACAGACCATAAAGGGGTAATATCAGAATGATTGTCAAAAAAGATTTCCCGTCTCTCAAAATTAAGATAAAACAGAATAGAAGACATAGTCTCAATTTTGTTTGTAAAGATAGTAAAAGGTTGTTTAAATGGCAAAAAGTAACTAAAATTGCAGCATTATGGAAGAATTGATAAAGTCTAAAATTCCATCAGGAAAACTCGCCGATAAATGGACCCAATGCAAAAATGAAATGAGGTTGGTCAGTCCGGCCAATAAACGCAACATGGAGATAATTGTGGTGGGAACAGGGTTGGCTGGTGCTTCTGCAGCTGCTTCTTTGGGCGAGTTGGGATATAAGGTGAAAGTCTTATGTATAGGCGATTCTCCCAGGAGGGCTCATTCGATTGCCGCTCAAGGTGGTATTAATGCTGCCAAGAATTTGGCCAATGACAATGATTCAGTATATCGTCTTTTCTCAGATACCATCAAGGGGGGAGATTATAGAAGCAGAGAAGCCAATGTATATCGTCTTTGTGAGTTGAGTAATAAGATTATAGACCAGTGTGTTGCTCAAGGTGTTCCTTTTGCCCGTGATTATGGCGGACTATTAGAAAATCGTTCTTTTGGCGGAGCGCAGGTAAGCCGTACTTTTTATGCCAAAGGGCAGACTGGACAACAGTTGCTGATAGGGGCATATTCTGCTCTCAACCGTCAGATAGCAGCAGGTTCGGTGAAGTGCTATCCGAGACGCGAAATGTTGGATTTGGTATTGATAGACGGAGTGGCGAGAGGTATTGTAGCGCGCAACCTCATCACAGGGGAGATAGAACGTTATGGTGCACACGCTGTGGTAATTGCGACCGGAGGCTACTCAAATGTCTATCATCTATCTACCAATGCGATGAACTGCAATGGCTCCGCAGTGTGGCAGTGTTACTTAAAAGGTGCTTTTTTTGCAAATCCTTGTTTTACACAGATTCACCCTACCTGCATTCCCATTCATAGTGAACATCAATCGAAGCTTACTCTTATGAGCGAGTCCCTTCGCAACGACGGACGCATCTGGGTTCCCAAATCACTCGAGGTGGTCGGGCAACTTCGCAGTCATCTCATTAAAGCTTCAGCCATTCCGGAACAGGAGCGTGACTACTTCCTTGAAAATAAATATCCCTCTTATGGCAACCTTGTGCCTCGAGATGTAGCTTCCAGAGCCATTAAGGAGCGTTGCGATGCGGGGTATGGTGTCAATAGCACAGGGAATGCTGTGTTTTTGGACCTGACAGCAGCTTTGCAAGAGTATGGAAGAGATGTCATGGATGAAAGATATGGCAATCTTTTCTCTATGTATGAAAAGATGACAGGTGATAATCCTTACAAAGATCCTATGATGATATATCCTGCAGTACATTATACTATGGGGGGATTGTGGGTTGATTATGAACTGCAAACCAACATTCCAGGACTTTTTGCGATAGGCGAAGCCAACTTCAGTGATCATGGTGGCAACCGTCTCGGTGCCTCGGCGCTTATGCAGGGTTTGGCAGACGGATATTTCATTCTTCCCTACACTATCGGAGATTATTTGGCAGGAATAATTCATCAATCTTGCACTGATATTTCTAATATTGCTTTTAAAGAGGCGCAAGATGGTATATCCGACAAAATCGCTCGTATTTTTTCTATACACGGCACACATCCGGTCGATTATTTCCACAAAAAACTCGGAGATATAATGTGGAAATATGTTGGGATATCAAGAGATGAAAATGGTTTGAAAAAAGCCATCGATGATATTATGGTTCTCCGCGAAGAATTTTATCGAGATGTTTTAGTCCCCGGAAGCAATAATGAATTCAATCAGGAAATAGAAAAAGCACTCAGAGTTGCAGATTTCTTCGATATTGGAGAACTTATGGCCCGTGATGCACTCCATCGCAAAGAGTCCTGCGGAGGGCATTTCCGTACTGAGATGCAGACAGAGCAGGGTGAAACGCTTCGTGACGACCAACATTTTATGTATGTAGGTGCTTGGGAATACAGAGATGGTGCAGAACCGCAGCTGCACAAAGAACCCCTTTCTTTCGAGAATACACCGATAATTCCTCGCAATTATAAGTATTAGAGTATGAAATTCAAGCTTAAGATATGGCGACAGAAAGACGCCAGAACTAAAGGACATTTCGAGACCTATCTTATCGATAATATCTCTCCCGACCTCTCTTTTTTCGAGATGTTGGACCTGCTCAACAGACAACTTATCATAGAAGGTAATGTGCCGGTTGCTTTTGACCACGATTGCAGAGAGGGAATATGTGGCACATGTTCTCTATATATCAATGGTTGTGCTCATGGACCCGATTCCAAAACCACTACCTGCCAACTTTACATGCGAAAATTCAAAGATGGAGATACTATCGTAATAGAACCATGGAGAAGTGCTGCTTTTCCTGTCATTCGAGATTTAGTGGTCAATCGTCATGCTTTCGACCAGATACTTCAGGCCGGTGGTTTCATATCAGTTAATACAGGTGCGGCACCCGAAGCTAATGCTATTCCCATTCCCAAAGAAAAATCTGATGCAAGCATGGAAGCTGCTTCATGTATCGGTTGCGGTGCTTGTGTCGCTTCCTGCAAAAATGGTTCTGCAATGCTTTTTGTAGCTTCACGTGTCAGCTCGTTGGCCCTTCTCCCTCAGGGTAAAATAGAAGGTGCAAGGAGAGCTAAAATGATGGTTGCCAAGATGGATGAACTCGGTTTTGGTTCCTGTACCAACACCAGGTCTTGCCAAATGGCTTGTCCCAAAGGGATTTCAGTCTCCAACATAGCTACACTCAACAGAGAATATTTATCAGCCAAATTTAAAGATTAAAGTATGGAATTTTTCATTACCTCTCAAGGTATTCCTGTTCATGTATCAGACTCCGGTAAAGGGGAAAAGGTTTTTCTTCTTTTACACGGATATCTTGAAACACTTTATATCTGGAACGAATTTAGAGAGATACTTCCCACTTCTTTCAGAACTATTGCGATTGACCTCCCTGGTCACGGATTGTCAGGCTCTCACCCAGAATGTAACAGTATGTCGTTCTGCAGCGATGTCATAGCAGAGGTCCTTACCAAGTTAGGTGTATCCCAATGTTCAGTAATAGGACATTCCATGGGAGGATATGTGGCACAGGCCTGTTTGCGGCATCATCCTGAGTTTTTCTCATCACTAATCAATTTTAATTCCAATCCTTATTCAGACGATCCATCCAAAGAAAAAGAGAGACTTAAGGAGATTGATTTTATCAACAGCGGTAAATTATCACAACTATCATCAATAGCCATTCCCAATATGTATGCACAATCTAATCTGAGGAGTTGTGACGATAAAATACAAGAGACTATTGAGATTTCTGATACCCATGATATCAGTGGTGTTGCCGCTACGATTAGAGGGCTTATGTCACGTCCTGACAATATTCTGTTTCTTTCGAATTGTGACAAGCCGATACTTTTTATATTCGGAGACCACGATATTCACATGAGTCTATCTAAAGCTCAACAAATTCTCAAAGATATACCGAATGCCAAAGGGGCATTCATACCTGATACCGGACATAATAGTTTTATCGAGAGACCCACACTCACACTTGAATCTCTGATGAATTTCCTTACCACAGAAAATTGTTAAAGGGATATCTTCCGGAGTGGATTTCAGCCACTATTTTATAAAGGTCATTACGTAATTTGTCTATTTCTATTTTCTCTTTTGCAGAAATGAAGATGCAAGGGGTATTTTCTTTAGCTATCCACGATTGTTTCAATTCGCTCAGTGAGATGTTTTCTTTGCTTTTGGCTTCGAAAGAATATTCGTTTTGCTCGACATTTTTATAGGCATCTATCTTATTGAATACCACATATATAGGTTTATCTTTTGCCCCTATGTCCGATAGTGTTTCATTGACCACTTTTATCTGTTCTTCGAAGTTGGGGTGCGAAATATCTACGATGTGCATTAAAACATCCGCTTCTCTCACTTCATCTAGGGTACTTTTAAATGATTCTATCAATTCTGTGGGCAGTTTCCTGATAAATCCCACTGTGTCAGAAAGAAGGAACGGGACATTTTCTATAACAACCTTTCTGACTGTCGTATCGAGAGTGGCGAACAATTTGTTTTCTGCAAAAACATCACTCTTGGAGAGGAGATTCATCAGTGTGCTTTTACCTGCATTTGTATATCCTACTAAGGCAATCCTCACCATCGACCCCCTATTTCCTCTCTGTGACATCATCTGACGGTCGATTTTTTTGAGTTGTTCTTTCAGTTTGCTTATTTTATCGAGGATAATTCTTCGGTCTGTTTCTATCTGGCTCTCTCCCGGCCCCCTCATTCCTATGCCGCCCCTCTGCCTTTCCAAGTGAGTCCACATTCGTGTAAGTCGGGGAAGCAGATATTGATATTGAGCTAATTCTACTTGAGTTTTTGCATATGCTGTTTTGGCCCTTTGAGCGAAAATATCAAGTATCAGACTTGTCCTGTCAAGTATTCTGCATTCTAACTCTCTCTCAAGGTTCCTTAATTGTGACGGAGTCAATTCGTCATCGAAAAGAACGATTCGCAACTCGTTTTCCTTAACATACTGCTTAATCTCATCTAACTTTCCTGTACCTACATAAGTTTTGGAATTGCCTTTATCCAGTCGCTGTGTGAACCTTTTTATACTTTCTATTCCTGCAGTAAGTGCCAGAAAATCAAGTTCATCAAGATATTCTTTGGCTGTCCTGTCATCTATCCCCTGTGGGATCACAGCCACTATTATCGTCTTCTCCATTTTATTCTTACCAAAAGAGGCCACCTGTTGGGCAGCCTCCTTCATATATTTCTGTTATCAAATTATCTCAATTGGAATACTACGGGGAAGTTGTATGTTACTCTCACTGCCCTATCTCTTTGTCTTCCGGGTGTCCACTTGGGTGAAGAAGATACTACTCTGACTGCTTCTTTATCAAGGGATGAATCGACACCTCTTAATACTTTGACATTTGTAAGTCTTCCGTCTGCCTCAATAGTGAATTGTAAGGTAACTCTTCCTGATACTCCATTTTCTCTGGCTATCTCAGGGTATTCAAGATGGTCATGAATCCATACATTGAACTGATTGGCGTCACCACCCATAAATTTGGGTTTCTCTTCTACTATGGCAACAGGTATGGGAGCTTCTTCGATAGTCTCTTCATAGACTTCTGTCACGTAATCCATAATCTCGACACCCATATCCTTGGTATCTTCCAAACTGATAAACAAATTGTCATCTACCTTTATATCATCATCGACAATATCTATCTGGTCTGACAGTATAGGTATCTTTGGTGCTTCTGGAGGAGGTGGAGGAGTTTCTGTTGTAATCGGGATGTTTTCAACCTCGATTTCTACTGCAGTTTCCTGACCCAAAACGGCTGTCTTCTTGTCATAAGACTTCCATTCAAAGGCCATTAGAACCACAAGTAATGAGAACATCAAACCAACTTCAAGGAATATTAGTCTGTTACCCTCAAGATTGGCCTTTTCTGATTTTTTAACTTCAAGACTCATGTTGTTTCAATTTTTGCGAGGTAAAAGTAGATATTATTTCTTAATTTGTAAAACAAATTGTTAATAACTTTTTACGAGTTTGCACAAAGCTCTATTTAATCAGGTTCCTTAATAATGTTTAACTTTGTACGTTGTTACTGAATTGCTACAAATTTCAAACCAAAAATATGATTTGTTTTTTCAACAGGAATGTCCTTTTTACTCTCAAATCCAAGACTCTTCTCCGGAAGTGGATTAAAGATGTCATCACTTCATATCAGCATAATGTCGGTGCTATTAATTTTATATTCACTGATGATTCCGCTCTCAAAGATATAAATGTTCAATATCTCTCTCATGATTATTATACCGATGTTATCACTTTTGATACCTCTCACTATGATGAACATTCTCTTCTTTCTCGTCGTAATGCCATATCCGGTGATATTTTTATAAGTATAGATTCTGTTACTTCTAATGCTTCTCATTTTAAGGTCTCATTTGAGAATGAGCTTCATCGCGTCATGATACACGGAGTTCTTCATTTACTCGGATTTAATGACCATTCAGCTTCTGAAAAGACTATTATGTCTTCACAGGAAGATAAATCTCTGTTACTGTTAAATGAAAACTGATTACGACATTATCGTTGTCGGGGCAGGTCATGCCGGGTGTGAGGCCTCAGTTGCTTCTGCAAGACTTGGCGCATCCGTACTTTTGATAACGATGGATATGAACAAGATAGCTCAAATGTCTTGTAATCCTTCCATTGGTGGTATTGCTAAAGGACAGATAGTTAGAGAGATAGATGCTCTTGGAGGCTTTACGGGCATAGTTACTGATGCTTCTTCTATTCAGTTCAGAATGCTAAATAAATCTAAAGGTCCTGCAGTATGGAGTCCCCGCGCACAGTGTGACAGAATGTTCTTCTCTTTGAATTGGCGTTATATCCTTGAAAACACCTGTAACTTAGATATTTGGCAAGATTCTGTTGTTGCAATAACTCTCTCAGAATCGAATATTTCCGGTGTCACTACATCTATGGGCGCCACATTTATGGCAAAATCGGTTATAATTACTGCCGGTACATTTCTTAATGGTAAGATATTTATTGGTGATTGTTCTCTTGAGGGTGGCCGCATCTCTGAGTCATCATCTCATTTTTTATCTGACCAGCTTAAGTCACTCGGAGTCTCCACCAATAGAATGAAAACAGGAACACCTCCTCGAATTGACATTAATTCTGTCGACTTGACAAAACTCGAAATCCAGGAAGGTGATTCTGAGCCAGAGAAATTTTCTTTCCTCGACTATCATTCTCCTCTTCAGTCCGGTACTCCACAAATGGTTTGTTATATTGGCCACACCAATAAGACTGTTCATAGCATTTTAAAAGAGGCATTTCCTCTTTCTCCTCTCTTTAATGGAAAGATACAAGGTAAGGGTCCGCGATACTGTCCAAGCATCGAAGATAAAATTCGCACTTTTTCAGGTAAAGATGCTCATCAGTTATTTTTAGAACCTGAAGGCTGGTTTACCAAAGAATATTATTTACAAGGCTTCTCTTCATCTCTCCCATTGACTACACAGTTGTCCGCTTTATCACAAGTCAATGGATTTGAGAAAGTAAAAATATTCAGACCGGCCCATGCTGTGGAATATGATTATTTCGACCCATTAATGCTTAATCCTTCTCTTGAATCTAAAGTAATTCCCGGTCTCTTTTTGGCGGGGCAAGTCAATGGTACTACCGGTTATGAAGAGGCTGCTGCCCAAGGATTGGTAGCCGGTATTAATGCTTTTCTAAAACTCAATAATTCAAAGCCTCTTATTCTATCACGTGACTCTTCTTATATAGGTGTTTTAATCGATGATCTTATCACTAAGGGGGTCGATGAACCATACAGAATGTTCACCTCGCGTGCTGAATTTCGCATCTTGCTCAGGCAGGATAATGCTGATGTCAGACTATCTGAGATTTCTCATAAAATTGGTCTTGCAGATGAATACAGGCTTCATTTATTAAAACGAAAATCGTCCCGTATTTCTAAATTTGTTTCAATTTTAGGTTCTAATAATATCACTCCTTCACAGATTAATCCTTTTCTTTCTTCTCGTGGAATTTCTGAGATTTCTTACTCTCATTCTGCTTCTTCTTTACTTACCAGACCGCAGATTTCTATCAAAGATTTGCTTCCTTTTGTTCCACGTGGAACCTTAAATACTTTCAAACGTTCAATCAGGAATAATTCTTTCAAAACTTCTTCTTCTGACGCACTTCTAATTTTTCATACTCTACCTTATAAAATAGTTGATTCTTCTAATTCATCTTTTTCCTCTTCTGACTTTTTCAATGAAGTCCTCAACTCATCAGAAATCTTAATTAAGTATTCCGGTTATATTGACAGAGAAAAGAAACTCGTCGATAAAATCAAATCTTTAGAGAATATTAGAATTCCTTCTAAGTTTGATTATAATAAAGTTTCTTCTCTTTCTTATGAATCCAGGCAAAAGCTTATACTCCATAAACCCCTTACGATAGCCCAAGCCTCACGTATTCCAGGGGTTTCTCCTGCTGACATATCTGTACTTTTAATTTACTTTGGACGATAATGTTCCTCGTGGAACATACAATATAATAAATACACTATGAAATTACTTGGGAATATAATTTGGATTCTTTTCGGTGGCCTGATAATATGTTTTGAATATATTATTGCAGCCTTGGTTTGTTGCGTTACTATAGTTGGAATCCCTTTTGGTATTCAATTATTTAAGATTGCAATCCTTTCTCTTGCCCCTTTTGGGCAGCAAGTCGCTTTTAAAGATAATGAACCTGGGTGTTTAAGTACAGTTTTCAATATTATCTGGATATTTACCGGTGGCATCGCCATTTGCCTCACTCATTTCCTTTTCGGGATATTATTCACCATTACCATTATAGGTATCCCTTTTGCCAAACAGCATTTCAAACTTATGCGCTTGTCGTTTGTACCATTCGGCCAAACAGTTTCCTAATCACTTAAGATGTTGAAAATGAGGAGATTGGATTATTCCATAGAAAAGTTGAAGAATGATTGAGAATCATTCTCCTTATTGATGGGGCGAAGAAGTGTGAATACTTCCTTTTGAATGTTCTCTAAGTCGGAGTAATGCTTGAAAGAGGGGAAATAGATTTTGGCCCTTGTTCTTTCAAGATGTCTGGCCTTTATTAGATTGCCTGCAAGATAAAACGACGGAAATCTGAATGATGGGTTGTATGTGCCTATTTCGACGATGTTGTATAGTTCTGAGTCCTCATCGTCAGGATAACCAAGCAAATATCTGTCGCTTTCGAGTTCAACTATAGAACCCTTGCTGGAACCATAAAACGATATGATGTATTCCAAGAGATTTTCGTCCCACGCATAATAATTGTATTCAAGATACTTTTTTCTCAATTCATTCAGCCTTTTGGCATGTATTTCAGAAAAGGAAACATTCTCAGCAAAAATAGGCAATGGCAACTCTACAAAATGGCGATATAGTGGTATAGAAAATCCCAGCCGGCGATATAGTGCAAATAAAGAAGGGGTGGCCGGACGGGTAATTATGAAACTGTAACCTCTGTCACGACAATCATCTTCTGCATAATCTATTAGATGTGATGATAATTGTTTGCCTCGGAAATCGGGGAGGGTGCACACTCCATACAGATAAACCCCTTTCAAATTATCTGAGGGGTTTTGGGCTATGTATGTGGTGGGCATAAGGGTAATAGAAGAGACTATAGTCCCCTTTTCCTTATACACATAAGTGCGCGTAAGAGGGAAACATTCCTTGAAGAACTTGTTCAGAAAGATTAAATCTTTAGTGAAGCAAGTTCTCCAGATGTTATACAGCCCTTCTACATCATTTTGTGTGGCAACGAATATTTGCATCGATTTAATCTAATTTATAGATGTCCTTGATGATAGCAGCATATTTGGCGTGAACTTTTGCTCTTTTGAGTTTTAATGTCTGGGAAAGCATGTTATTGCCGGTGTTCCATTCATCACCTACTATCCTTTCTCGTTTTATATGCTCGTGAGGGGCAAGAGTATCATTTACGGCCTCTATCTCTCTGTGTATCTTGGCAATAACTTTGGGATTGGATATTAAATCCTGATTGTCTGTGTATGTTACTCTATGTTTTGCTGCCCAGAAATGTAGTCTTTCCATATCAGGAACGATAATCGCTGAGGCAAATTTCTGGTTTTCCCCTATTACTATGCAATTTTCAATATATGTTGACTCCTTTAGGAGGTTTTCAATCACTTGTGGTGCGATATATTTACCTGCAGATAGTTTGAAAATTTCTTTCTTTCTGTCTGTGATTTGCAGATACTCCCCATCAACAAGCCTTCCGATGTCACCTGTGTGGAGAAAACCTTCTTCATCTATAACCTGTTTGGTATATTCAGGGTCTTTATAGTATCCAAGCATCACATGAGGCCCTTTTGTAAGGATTTCTCCGTCTTCTGCAAATTTGAGAATCGTGCCTTCCATTGGTTTCCCCACTGTGCCTATGACGTTGAACCCTTGTACTGGGCTATTTACTGCAATTACAGGGGATGACTCAGTCATACCATATCCTTCGAAAATATAGAGTTTGGCAGCATTGAAAAGACGCACGATCTTGGCCTGAATCGAGGAACCGCCCGATACGACTTCCATCTCGTGTCCACCAAGTGCTTCTCTCCATTTGGAGTAAACCAATTTGTCTGCGAGGTTGAGCTGGAAGAGGTATAATTTTTTCTTATTGTAGTTGTCAAAATTGTTACCGAAGTTCCATGCCCAAGAATAAATAATCTTCTTAATGCCTGTAAGATTCTTTCCTGCTGCTTCGAGTTTGGAATACATCATCTCGAGCACTCTGGGCACTCCACAGAAGCCATCTGCATGGCAATCAGCGAGGTCCCTGGCTATGGTAGCAAGGCTTTCTGCATAATAGATGCTGATACCGATGTACTGATATTCATAGTTCATACTTCTCTCATAGATATGGCACAAAGGGAGAAAACTTACCATCTTCTGTGTAGCATTGATGGTTTGTTTGACAGCGTGGCCATAGGCATCGAACATCATATTCCAGTGTGAGAGCATTACCCCTTTGGGAACACCAGTGGTGCCTGATGTATAGATAATAGTAGCCAGGTCATCAGGTTTTGTATCCTGTTTGATTTTATCGACTACCGGACTATATTTTTCTTTATTATCCCTGCCTTTCTGATAAATATCTCTCAGACATTCTATTTCGTCAGAGTCATCCATCATAATTATTCTTGCAGGTGTATCCATCTGAGTAACGATAGGGGCCACTTTTTTGTAAATGGAGTCATTCCCTACGAAGATTAGTTTTGCGTCACTGTGATTGAATATGTGGAGAAATTCATCATTACTCAGAGTGCTGTAAACGGGAACATGCACCATCTTGGCAAGATTGAGTCCCATGTCCAAGAAGTTCCATTCAGGTCGATTGGAACAGATGGTGATAGCTTTGTCTTCATTGCCATAACCTTCTGACAGCATGCCGTATGCTATGAGATAAGAATATTCAACATACTGCTTGACACTGTATTTTATCCAGTCTCCATGCAGTTTTCTGCTGAGGATATCCTGTTTGTCGGGAAAGTTTTGTTCAAGTTTGTCAAGTAAGTCAAAAGTTCTTTTTACCGGTTCTAACATAATGATTGGTTTATGATTTTAATATCGTTTATAAATTGGTCAATATGATTTTTTTCTGTATTGAAGGAGCACATCCACCTAACTTCCATAGTGCTTTCATCCCAAATATAAAAAGTGTGCTGCTTTGATAGTTGCTCGTAGAGAGGTCGTGGAATAGTGGCAAATACTGCATTGGTCTCCACAGGCCTGGTAATGGTGACTGAGGGGATTTTTTCCAACTCTGATTTGAGATATTGTGCCATCAGATTGGAATGAGCGGCCATTTTTAAATAGAGGTCATTTCGCAAATATTCTTCAAATTGTGCAGCGATGAAACGTCCTTTGGAATAGAGCTGTGTCATCTGCTTGCGAAGATATTTGGCGCGGGATGAGTCAATAGAGTTGAAGAATACTACAGCTTCTCCCATCAACATACCGTTTTTGGTGCCACCAAAGGAGACTGCATCTACCCCACAACCCTTTGTAAAAGAGGTGAATGGAAGTGACAGTGCTGCTGCAGCGTTGGAAAGTCGAGAGCCATCGACATAAAGGTATCCATTGTGAGAATGCATCAACTCTGCAAGTGCACTTATTTCGGAAGGAGTGTAGAGGGTACCGAGTTCAGTAGGTTGTGAAATGGCGAGTACCCGCGGTTGCGAATGGTGCTGAAATCCATAACCGATGAGATGTTTGGAGACTTCATCTACTGTTACTTTCCCATCAATGTTGGGAACGGGAATTAATTTGCAACCGATTATTTTCTCGGGAGCACCACATTCATCCACATTGATATGAGCGGTATCTGGGCAGATAACAGACTCTGTGCTATGTGTCAAATTGGAAAGGGCCAACATGTTGGCCCCTGTTCCATTAATGACAAAAAGCGCGCTACAATCACCGCCAAATAAGTGTTCTATACTTTTCAGCGTGTTGAGTGTGAAGTCATCCTCTCCGTAAGCTATACTGAAACAAGTATTTGCCTTGACGATAGCATCCATAATAGAGGGATGGACACCAGAATGATTATCGCTTCCGAAACTATGTATCATAACACAATTTTCGCAAAAGAGACGGACACGATAGACTACAAAAGTGCTTTGTATGCTTCTGCGTCTAATAATTGAGCGACTTCAGCCGGATTGGACATTTTGATTTTAATCATCCAACCTTCACCATAGGGATCTTTGTTTACCAATTCGGGAGCTCCTTCCAGAGCTGTATTGACTTCAGCAACTGTACCTGAAAGAGGCATAAATGCGTCTGCAACTGTCTTAACAGCTTCAATGGCACCAAAAACTTCTTCTTTGGCAAGGTTCTCGCCTTCAGTCTGGATATCGACAAATACGATATCTCCGAGTTGATCTTGAGCAAAATCGGTAATACCTACGATAGCAATGTCACCTTCAATTTTTACCCATTCGTGATCTTTTGTGTACTTAAGATTATTAGGAGTGTTCATAATGAAAATTTTTTTAATGTAAGCAGCAAAGGTATTAAAAAAATGGAGAAATTAAAGAAGTTTAAGTGCTTTCTTAATAATATCCTCTAAGGAGCAGGAAGGTTCTTTGGATAAAATAGTGTCTAGGGCCTTATCTACAGTTGTTTTATTGAAACCAAGAAGAATTAGGGCAGATGAGGCTTCCTTTTTGTTCGGATTGGAGGAATATGATGAGGAAAGGTCGATGTCACTACCGCCTTTTGAGATTTTGTCCTTAAGTTCTATGATAGCTCTCTGGGCAGTTTTCAATCCTATTCCTTTGACACTTTTTATCTTGTTGACATCGCCTTCGGTAATAGCTCTTGTTATCTCGTCTGTGGACAAAGACGATAACATCATTCGGGCGGTATTGGGGCCAATACCTGTCACAGAAATCAACAATGTGAAAATCCTCCGCTCTTCTTTGTCAAAAAAACCATAAAGAGACTCTTCATCTTCTCGAAGCAAGTGATAGAGGTATAACTTGACTTGTTTGGCGTCACGGAGCTTCTCGTATGATTGAAAAGAGATGAGGATACGATATCCTATACTACCTGTTTCTACAATGATTTCAGCTGGATTGATGTCAGCGACAGAACCTTTGATATAGTCAAACATAATTGTATTTTTACTCTGCAAAATTAATTACTTTTGTGAATTATTGTAAGTAAGACAAATGAATCATATTGATAAGATAAGAGAAATGTTCCCGGCACTGCAGCAGCAGGTGTATGGCAAGCAGTTAATCTATTTCGACAATGCTGCCACTTCTCAAAGACCCGAAAGTGTCATCTCTCTGATAAACTTAATGAATTCTGCCACCAACGCCAATATTCACAGGGCTGTTCATAAATTGAGTGCAGATGCCACGGAGCTTTATGAGCAGGGGAGAGAAGCTGCCCGTATATATATAAATGCAGCCAAAAGAGAAGAGGTGATAATAACATCCGGGACTACCGCTTCCATCAATCTGGTTGCTTATACTTTTTCAGAGAAGTATCTTCACAGGGGAGATGAAGTGATTATTACCGAAGGAGAACATCATTCAAATATGGTCCCCTGGCAGATAGCATGTGAACGTAAGGGTGCGACTCTTAAATATCTTCCCGTAGATGAAAATGGTCAGTGGGAGATGGACAGTCTTGACGGATTGCTCTCCTCAGGAAAAGTCAAAATGGTGGCGGCCGCCCATATTTCCAATGTTCTCGGTGTGATTAATCCGATAAGACAATTAATCGATAAATCACATTTTGCCGGAGCTGTGGTCTTAATAGACGGAGCACAGGGAGTAGTGCACGATAGAGTAGATGTTCAGGAGCTCGATTGTGATTTTTATGCTTTTTCAGGGCACAAAATATATGCTGCCACCGGCATAGGTATTCTTTATGGTAAAGAAAAAATACTTGAAGAACTACCGCCATGGATGGGAGGTGGAGATATGGTCGATACGGTATCCTATGGAAGGACGACATATGCGCACCTGCCTCTTAAATTTGAGGCAGGAACCCCCAATTTTGTGGGAGCTGCTTCTTTATCTCCGGCTCTTAAATTTGCAACTGATAGCAATAATCAACAAGTTATTAACTATCAAAGAGAAATAGTTGATTATCTAAATCAAAAATTAGCGGCGATTGAAGGGTTGAGATTATATGGCAATGGCAAGAATAAAATACCACTGTTTTCTTTCACGATAGAGGGAGTGCACCATAGCGACCTTGCCCTGATTCTTGATAAAATGGGTATAGCTGTTCGTTCGGGACTGATGTGTGCAGAACCCATAATCAAAAAATATGGTCAAACGGGTATCGTTAGAGTTTCTCTTGCGCCATACAATACTCTGCAGGAATGTGAATTATTTATTGAGGATCTCCATAGAGCTATTAAAATGTTGAGATAAATTATGACGATTAAAGAGATAGAAGATCAGATAGTCGAAGAATTTTCGGTATTTTCAGACTGGATGGATAAGTATGAGTATATCATCGAACTTGGCAAACAACTTCCCATTATTGATGAAAAAAGTAAAAATGATACTAACCTGATAAAAGGGTGCCAGTCTAGAGTGTGGCTTGGAACTGATTTTAGGGATGGCAAACTTTATTTTTCGGCAGATAGTGATGCTATTATCACCAAAGGAATCATTTCTTTGTTGGTAAGGGTATTCAATGGCAGAACGCCACAGGAGATTCTCTCTTCTGACCTTGATTTCATTGACCAGATAGGATTGAAAGACAATCTTTCTCCCACTCGTGCCAATGGCCTTGTGGCTATGATTCGTCAGATTAAAGATTATGCCGTGGCATATTCACGTGCTCAATAATTATGGATAAATCTATCATTCAAAGAGACATCGTCAGGGCTCTCAAACAGGTATTTGACCCCGAGATATCGGTCAATGTTTATGACCTGGGACTTATCTACAATATCGATATTGATGACAGTGGGAAGGCTTTTATAAAAATGACCATGACAGCCCCCAATTGTCCTATGGCAGACCAATTGTTTGAAGATGTCAATGAGGCAGTGAAAGATGTTCCCGGGGTATCTGATGTAGCTATCGAAGTGGTTTTTGACCCTCCTTGGGACAAGACAAGAATGAGTGACGAAGCTCTATTGGAATTAGGTCTGTTATAACAATGGAGAGGGTATATCTACTGCTGGGGACCAATCTTGGAGACAGGTATGAAAATCTATCCACTGCGGTCTCTTTAATAAAACAAAAGCTTTCCTCTCATTTGTTGTCGGAGATAGTATTATCTTCCATTCATGAAACTGTTCCCGATGGATTTGTGTCAGATAATCTTTTTTTAAATCAAGCGGTGGGTTTTGATACTAATCTCGATCCTCACAGTCTGCTGGTACTATGCAAACAGATAGAGGCAATGATGGGCAGAGCAGACGAAGGGGTCAAATATGATATACAAGGGGAAAGGATATATCATTCGAGAGTAATCGACATTGATATTCTTCTATTCGGAGATAGAACCATTAATTTACCTGACCTGATTATTCCGCACCCACGTATGTATCAACGTGAATTTGCTATGATACCACTGAAAGAGATATTAAGCAATCAATAATTTAGAAAATCTATATATTCGTCCAGAGAACAACTTCCCAAAGGACCGGACAAGACTTTTTCTTTGGCATCTATAATAACGTACAGAGGCTGTGATGCTGATGAGAAATGGGAGGTTTCGTATTGTCTGAGTCTCTTGCCGAGCGTCTTAAATTCGGTATCGGGAGTTTTGTCATCTACATAGAGATTGGCCAGTACAAATTTGGTTTTAATGGTTTCAATGACTTGTTTATCATTTAGAACTGTTGCCTCCATTACTTTGCAGACGCTGCAGGTATGTGACTTAAAACTCAATAATATCGGTTTATTTTCCTTTTCTGCGGCAGAGATTGCCTCTTCGATTGAGGAATAACTCTTTAACGAAGCATATTCAGATGTACCACTTGTGTGGTCAGATGCTGCATTTCCTGATATTGACAAAGTCGAACCATCAGCAGGAGGTATCATGCCTGAGATAGACTTTAGCGGAGCTCCAAACATCCCTGGGAGCATATAGATGGTGAAGGCAAAACAAGCCACTGCAGCCATTATTTTCCCCCAACCGACAGAACGTACATCGTCGTCGTGAGGTGTTTTGAAAACTCCCAAAAAGTAAAGTCCAAGGAGCAGAGAGAGAGTAATCCAAATAGAAAGGAAACCGGCGCGGGTAATAATATTCCATCCGAAGTAGGCATCTACATTGTAAAGGAATTTGAGAGCAAAAGCCAGAAGGACGAAGGCAAATACAATCTTTACGATATTTAGCCAGCCACCTGATTTGGGCAATTTCTTCATAACAGATGGGAAGAATGAAAAAATGACAAAGGGAAGCGAAAAAGCCAAACCGAACACCGCCATTCCCAAAATAGGTTTTAATGCCACACCTCCCACTACAGCAGCTGCCAAGATAGACCCAACGAAAGGACCTGTGCATGAGAAAGAGACAATGACCATAGCCAAAGCAACAAAAAAGGCTGCTACATAACCCCCTTTATCGGCCTGTCTGTCTGCTTTATTGGCAAGTCCTCCTGGGAGAGTAATCTCAAAAGCACCCAAAAATGATATGGCGAAAACGATGAACAGTAGCGCAAATATTAAGTTAGGAATCCAGTGAGTGCCGATGGTGTCAGTGGCGGAGGTGCTTTGAAAGAGTGCTACTATCAAGCCCAGCAAAGTGTAAATCACTATCACAGAAAGACCGAAGACCAAACCTCTGATGATGCCTGATTTTTTGGAATTGCCTCCACCTATCAGAAATCCTACTGTCATGGGAATCATCGGGAAAACGCATGGGGTGATCACTCCACCCAGACCGGCAAGAAAGGCTATCAGAAGAAACATCCAGATAGAGTCTCCCTTGTCAGAATTAATAGCCGCAACTGTGGCATCTTGGGGAGCATCAGAAGGATTAACTGTGATGGAAAATTCCGATTCTTCAAGGAGACATTCTTCTCCATTGCAAGTTTGATAGACTAATGTCCCTGATACTACAAATGGGGAAGTGGCTGTAGTGTTAATTACTTGCAAAAAGGAGGCTTTACCTTCGAAATACTCGACTTCTATTCCAAAACCGGGGTCTATTTTTTTATGAGGGGTGGTGATCTCAGTCAGAGGGCCGAGCAATTCAAATTGTTCGGAAGGTTCAATCTCCAAGGCGGTGGGCATAGGCCCTTCCACTTTGTTGACACCATAAATGTACCATCCTCTCTGAATATTCAGATTAAACACTAATTCTACCGTGTTATCATCGATAACCTTGGTAATGGTTTGGAGAGATGCTATATCTTGTGCAGAAAGAGGAATCAAGAATGTAATAAAACACAAACTGAAAACCAGGCGCAGGATTATTTTTCTCATAAGAAAGACATGTATTTCGTTCAGCGGGCAAAATTATTAAAATAATTAGTAATTTTGCGCACTTTGTAACAAATATAATGACACAGGAAGAACTTTTCAGAAACATTATTGCCCATGCCAAAGAGTATGGTTTTATTTTCCCTTCAAGCGAAATATATGACGGACTGAGTGCTGTATATGATTATGGCCAGATGGGAGTGGAGATGAAAAACAACATCAAACAATATTGGTGGAACTCCATGGTGCGTCTTCATGACAATATTGTCGGTATTGATTCGGCGATTTTTATGCATCCCAGGATATGGGAGGCCTCAGGACATGTAGGTGCTTTTAATGACCCTCTGATTGATAATAAAGATTCTAAAAAACGATATAGAGCAGATGTCCTTTTGGAAGATTACATCGCCAAACTTGAGGAGAAAAACAATAAGGAGGTAGAGAAGGGGAGAAAGAGATTTGGTGATTCTTTCGATGAAAAGCAGTTTGTATCTACCAATCCCAATGTGTTGAGGAACCAATCTAAAATCGATAGTGTAAGGGAGAGAATGGTCGCTGCTCTAAATACTAATGATTTAAAGGCTTTAAGGGACCTTATCATAGATTGTGAAATAGTTTGTCCCGTCTCAGGTACTCGCAATTGGACTGAAGTAAGACAATTTAATCTTATGTTCAGCACCCAACTGGGTAATGTTTCTGATGAATCGGGCATTATTTATCTTCGTCCTGAGACAGCACAGGGTATTTTTGTCAATTTCCTCAATGTGCAGAAGACTGCACGTATGAGAATTCCTTTTGGTATAGCTCAGATAGGTAAAGCCTTCAGAAATGAAATAGTGGCCCGTCAGTTTATTTTCAGAATGAGGGAATTCGAACAGATGGAGATGCAGTTTTTTGTCCGTCCCGGTCAGGAGATGGAGTGGTTCAAAAAATGGAAAGAGACACGTATTGCATGGCATAAGGCTCTTGGTCTCGGTGATGAAAAATATCGTTTCCATGACCATGAGAAGTTGGCACATTATGCCAATGCCGCCACAGATATTGAGTTTGATTTTCCTTTTGGCTTTAAAGAGCTCGAAGGGATTCACTCACGCACCGACTTTGACCTTACGAATCATCAAAAATTTTCAGGAAGAAAGATGCAATATTTCGATCCTGAAACTAATGAAAGCTATGTTCCGTATGTCATTGAGACCTCTATCGGTCTTGACAGGATGTTTCTTTCAGTTTTATCTGCTTCATATCACGAAGAGCAGCTTCCCAATTCTGAAGAGAGAGTGGTGTTGAAGATTCCTCCCGTTCTTGCCCCTGTAAAGTTGGCAGTACTGCCACTTGTCAAGAAAGACGGCCTTCCCGAAGCGGCAAAGGATATTATGGATTCTCTCAGACTCGACTTCAATTGCCAATATGATGAAAAAGACAGTATAGGGAAAAGATATAGAAGGCAGGATGCCATAGGTACTCCTTTCTGCATCACAGTCGATCATCAGACTCTTGAAGACCATTCTGTCACTATCCGTTATCGTGACTCTATGGAGCAGGAAAGGGTTTCAACCGACCTTCTTCATGATATTATCGAATCAAAAGTTTCTTTCAATAATTTATTCAGACAGCAAAGTTTATGAGACGTTTTTCCTTTTTATCTTTAATTTTTATTTTTCTATGCATTATCTCATCTTGTCAAAAAGACAGCATAGAAGCATCCACCGATAACATAGTATTGGATAATACACAGACACCATTCGAACTTGGCATTGTTTCCAATACGACGTGGACCATCACTCATAATGATACCTGGTACTCTATTACCCCCACTACCGGAAGCGGGAGTGCCACCATTATGATAACACCTACCATCAATTCTTTCGGAAGTGAGAGGACATCTTCTCTCGCTATTACCGGTGGCAAGAAAGGAGATGTCGCTTTAGCTATACCTGTCTCTCAGAAAACAGTATCAACCACTTTTAAACCTGATACCATCTTTATGACTAGAGCTGGTGGTACTGCCACTTTTGAAGTCTCTTCCAATGCCAAGTGGGAAACTTTTACAGATGGTCAGTACGATTGGATTACCTCTTATTCACCAAAGACAGGGACCGGTAATGCTACCATCTCTGTGACTATCGCAGCAAGTACGAGCAGAAGAAAACAATCAGGATGCATCTCTTTTCGCACAGGAAGCTTCATCAGTTCAGAAGTTTTGGTGCTTGCTCCGATTGACAATCAGGGGCCCAGGAAACCTGTTCTTAAATCACCGGCAGACAATGCTACCGGCGTACCTGTAGCACCCACACTCTCCTGGAGTTGTTCAGATCCTGATGGAGATGAATTGTCTTATACTGTTTGTTATAGTTTGAATAATACAGATTGGACCACAGCTATAGTTACCGATTCCACATATAAAATTGAAAACAATCTACAGTCAACCACCAAATATTATTGGAAGATAATAGCTGACGACAATAATGGCAGGGAAAATTCCAAAGTAGAATCTGATGTTTTCTCTTTCACGACTTCTGCCAAAACATCTTGGGAAGATGGGGAGGTATGGCGTTATATTAAAAGCAGTAAATCCACACCTGTGAAGTTGATAGTAGTGGGTGATGGATTCATAAAAGATGATTTTGCATATAATGGTAATTTTCAAAAAGTTGCAGAAAAAGGGATAACAGGATTGTTTTCCATAGAACCTTATAAAACATACAAAGAGTATTTCGATATCTATTTCATTGCAGCCTTTTCTTCAGAAAGAGGGATGACCATTACTGGTACTCAAAGTAGAAATACTAAGTTTAAAGTTACTAAAGCAGATAATACAGGTAGTACATCCATTTCTTGCAATTATGATGCTGTTTTCAATTGGGTAAAAACAAAGATGAGTCTTAATGATTCAGATCTTGAAAACACAAGCATTATTCTTATTTCTAACGAAGATATTTATGCAGGGACTTGCTGGATGTGGCCTTCCGGACGTTCTATCGGCATAGCTCCACTTTCCACCAAGTCTTATTCAGGTATTTTCGCAGATTATCAAAGTATTGTTATGCACGAGTGTGGTGGTCATGGTTTTGGAAGACTGTGTGATGAATATATCAATTATGATGGCTATACCATTCCTGAGACTGGTGATTGGTCCAAACAAAGTATCAGGGAGTGGCAAGCTGGCGGAGGGATGTTGAATGTATCAATTACAAATGTAGAAGCTGATATGCCGTGGGCCGGTCTGATAGGAAAATCAGGCTACGAAAGAATAACCAATCCTCAGGGGGGTTGTTATTATTCCCTTGGCGTGTGGAGATCAGAAGTCACCAGTTGTATGATAAATAATATGCATTACTACAGCGCAGCACAAAGGCTTCAGATAGTGAAGCGTATATTGACTGTTTCAGGTGAAGGCTTCACCATAGAGAAGTTTATACAAAACGATACTCAAAAGAGTCCGTCAAGTGCACAAATGGCGATGATGTTATTATTTGATCCAGAGAATTTTATTCCTCTTGCACCGCCGGTGCTTATGAAAGATTAGATATAAAAAGTCGGGGTACCCCGACTCGAACGGGGGACCCCCTGCTCCCAAAGCAGGTGCGCTAGCCAACTGCGCCACACCCCGAAAGAACTTTGACGATAAAGGGTTGCAAAGATAGGGTTCTATTTTGATTTTGCAAAAAAATGCTATTTTTGTAGATATATTCTTAAATCATGAAGGGCTATTTTTATAAGGTTCTGATTTTAATATTGTTAGGTTTCTTCCCTTTAACAGTTAAAGCTCAAATGCCGGTGGCAGACAACATCAGTCAAAAGGGGATGATTCTCATTATTTCTTCTTACAATCCTGATGCCGAGAGAGTTAGATTCTTTTTCAATGCTTTTGAAAAATGTGTAAAAGCAGATGGAGAGCATTATGATGTCTTTCTCGAAACACTTGCCTGCAAATCTATCGTTGATTCACCACGTTGGATTACAGATTTCACAGAGACCATCAACAAGTATAAAACATCTTCACTTAAAGCCATTATTCTTTTAGGTCAAGAGGCTTGGGCCACTTATGTTGCTTTGCCGGACCTCAGAATAAATGTTCCCGTTTTTGTCTGTTATGCCAGTGTCAATGGAGTAGATATCAGCACATACAGAGCAGATACGTTATGGGCTCCCAAGTCTATAGATATGACAGCAGCAGTTGATTTTCAAGCAGATCTCGGAGGTTTACTTTGCAAATACAATGTTGCACAAAACATTGAATTGGCTCTAAAGTTTTCCCCAATATTCAAAATATTGTAATCGTAACAGATAACACATACGGGGGAGTTTCTCTAAAATCACTTGCCCAGAAAGCGATGATTTCGTATCCACAGTTGCACCCTATCTACATAGATAGTAGGGAGATGAATACTGCTCAGGCTGTCAAAATAATAGAATCTCTTGATAAAAACTCTGCTGTATTGGTCGGCACCTGGCGGACAGATAAAAGCGGTCTTTATCGTTTTGCTTCATATATCAATGATATTATCAACTCCAATCCTTCCATTCCTTTTTTTACTCTCACAGGGGCAGGCATAAGTTCACAGAATGTTTTAGGAGGTTACTTCCCGGATTACGAATACGACCCCGGGGATGTTTATACACAGATTAGAAAATACTATTCTCCTGAATATGAGAAGCCATATTTTATCTTTTCCAAACAACATTACAATTTCAACGAAGAAGCCCTCAAAAGATATGATGTCAAAAAATATTATTTACCCAAAGGGTCTGTGATATTTAATCCTTTGGATAATAGAATCAAACGTTATCAAGGGATTGTCATAGCAGGGAGCATCGCCATCATTCTTCTTGTTTTGATTGCCTTGATTTTATTAAAGATGTATAACACCAACAAGTCTCTTAAAAATGCTTTGGTTCAAAAAAACAAAGATTTGACAGCGGCCATAGAAAAAGCGCAGGAATCAGAAAAACTGAAGTCTTCTTTTTGGGCAAACATGAGTCACGAGATACGCACTCCACTCAACTCAATTATGGGATTTGTCTCCCTTATCAACGATGAATCCATTTCTGAAGAGGAGAGGAAAGAATATGAAAAGATAATCTCGAAAAATTCCACCTACCTCCTTAAGCTGGTCAATGATATTCTCGACCTCTCAAGACTTGAGTCGGGAAATGTGAAATTTTCTGTCAAGCAATATGACATTATCAATATTTGCAGAAAGGCAATGGGTATCGTTTCCACCTTACCCCATTCAGAGAAGGTTCAGTTTGTTTTTAATCCTCCCGTGGAAGAATTTTATATTTGGACGGATGAGACAAGAATATTGCAGATTTTGATCAATTTCCTGACCAATTCCATTAAATTTACCACAGAGGGAACGATAGAATTATCGGTCAAGATTCTTGAGAAAGAAAATAAAGTGTTGATGTCTGTTACCGACACCGGCAAAGGGATTGATCCTGCAAAGAGAGGTAAATTGTTCGATAGGTTTGAAAAGGTCAATGAATTTGATCAGGGTTTTGGCCTGGGTCTTGCCATTTCAAAGCACCTGGCAGTGAAATTGGGTGGAGACATTTACTTTGACGAGACATACCAGACAGGTACTCGCATCTTCTTGACTCAGCCTATCAAGCGTAACAAATAATAATGAAGAATTTTAAAATATTTATGGCATTGTGTGCACTATGCACCATTGGCCTTGTGCAGCCCGCCTCTGCACAGAAATTCGAGGACTATCGTATCCTATATCCTGATGTGTGGAATGGTTCAGACAATCCCTCCTACAAAGTCGTTTATGACTGGTCTAATAAATATCTCTTTTCCTGCAAAGTGGGTGTCATCTGTGATAAAAACGGAGAAAAATACTGGGTGTTAAAACCGAAGAAAGGCATATCTAGTCTTAAAATTCCCAAACAGGGAGATGTTGCATTAATCAAATATTTGAACAAAGGTTACCGCCTTATAAGTTTATCTACGGGCGAAACAATTATTGCTCTCGACGAGTATGAAAAAAAATATGGTGTCTCATTCTCGTTTCAACCCATTGACATCACTTCTTCCGATTTTTTCATAAAGGGAAATATAATCAGTAAGGACAATTACCATTATTGGCTTTTTGACCGCAAAGGCAAACTGTTATTCACAGAAGTTTTCGACGAGATAAATTTCTCTTTGGGAGACATTGCTGTGGTTGAGGATTTTAAATCGTCTAAAACGGGTAAAATAGAGTTTGTAAATGCCGACGGGAAGGTATTGAATACGCTTATGGCCTCTTCACCGATCTCCGATTTCTCGCCCAAACCGATACCTCTACCCGACGGCACTTCGAGGCGGCTTGCTCTGCTCAAACAAATTGACGGCTGCTTTGCCATAGACAGCATGGGCAACAAGGTGGCAAGTTACCCTTATACCAAGATTGAAGAGTTGCCTGATGATAGTTATGGTGTACGCGATAATTTATGGAGGTTGTGGGGATTGAAAAATTACTATATAAACGTCGGTGAGAAACGTGGTGTTTTCAATCTCAACGACTTTAAGGAGATTATACCTCCGCTGTACGACGAGATAGGTATCGAGACTATTTTGGCAGATAAACTTCAAACAGCCGGATTGGTAGAGAAGGATATAGATGCCTACTCTTTTATAAGAAGAAGGAGAGACGGCGTTATTTTCACTTCGTTCTTTGCCGTGAAGCTCAACGATTATTGGGGTGCATACGGCTTCATGCACGGCAAACGGCTTGTGCCTGAGAATATTCCGATCATAGATATTCTTCCTGGTGAGGTAGTTGCAGAGGCTTCGAAAAATATGTTTTCCGTGTATATAAGAAGCCTTAATCTCGAAAATACCAAGGGATGGTTTGAAACCACGGCCGAGTTCGAGGCACGCCAGAACGATCCACAGTTGCAAACAGAATATGTGGAGAAAAATTTAACCAAACTATTGGGCAATTTTATCACAAAGGTGCTCTCAAACAAACAGACCCAATGTGTATATGTGTTGAGTGGTTACGACGCCGACCATGGCGAATTTACATTTATCAATCATGCTACGCCATTGACAGATGATTATGTATTGCCTGTGCCATTAGATAAAGCCGAAGATTTTCGCAACAATTTTGCCGAGATACAGCAAAAGGCTCAAACAACGACTGAATTTTTCATATTTGACGATGTGCTTACCATAGCCAGCGTAACATTCACAGGTACAGACGGCACTCAATACAAATACGAACACCCAGCCACAAAAGATAATAATTGCACAACTGTATGCCTTGAGCCAAAATTGAACAACGACAAATCAAAGTCAGATATTGTACATTAGTATCAGTAAAATATAAAAAAAAAGAATCATCTTTCAGACCTGAGTTGAAAGATGATATTAAGATTGAAGATTATGATGTTATCTTCATAGGTTACCCTAACTGGTGGGGGGAAATGCCTATGGCTGTCTATACTTTTATCGAAAAGCATGATTGGAATGGGAAGACAGTTATTCCATTCTGTACTCACGAAGGAAGTGGTTTTTCTTCCACAGAACAGTCTCTTGGCAAGTCTTGTGAAGGTTCAACCATATTAAAGGGGCTGGCCATTAAAGGGACAGTTGCTCAAAAAGAGCCTAAAGATGCACAAAGTGCAGTGAAAACATGGCTTGCTAAGACGAATTACTAACACAATTGAAAGAAAAAAGACAGCCACAACAGCTGCCTTTTGACATTTGGCGGAGAGGGGGGGATTCGAACCCCCGGAACCGTTACCAGTTCGGCAGTTTAGCAAACTGCTAGTTTCAGCCACTCACTCACCTCTCCGTGAGGGATGCAAATGTACGATAGAAAACCCAATCAGCAAAAAAAAGATTGAGATTACCTTTTGATGAGTTCGACACTAATCCCTTCTACTCCCAATCCCGATAATATTTTCACCAGATAGTCGGCATCGTCTTTTTTGGCAAAAGGTCCTACTATATAGACATTCTTTCCTTCGATTACAGATTTGGCAATATCCTTATCGCAGCTTTGTTTGATGGCTGATATTATCCCAGATGGGATTCCGGAGGGATAATTTTTTAACATCACCTGATAGGAATTGTCGGCGGCATTGCTTTTCTCAAGCTTACGAGCATCCTTGACATTGATACTGTTGTTGTCCTTGAAAGCCACAATGAATGCTTTTGGAAAGCCTCTCTTTCTGACTTGATTGAGGCAGGAAAGTGCTTCGGCATGAGTATAGAATAATCCTACCGTATAGAGATATTTTTTAGAAGGGAGCAATCTTTCAAACACAGGGCTTAATCCTTTTAAACTTTTAATAGTGGCTTTGGAAGATTGAACAGAGATTTGTATCTGATACACAATTCCTTGAGGCAAAGTGTTGTTTTCTGCGAATTGGGCTTCGGGGAGTATCTTGAAAGAATAATCAAATTGAGGCTTTGGTTTTTGAATGATAATTCCGGGAGATTCTCCTGTCGCCAACTTGGTAAATACATAGTTCTTTTTTTCTGAATGAGTGGAGGAAGTTGTGGAATAGTCTTGGGGCAACGGTGGAATAATGCCGTTGGAGAGGAATTTCATCTCAGCGCTTCGCACCTGAGCCGCTGCTTCATCCAATGCTTTTTTGATAGATACCGACTCTGTCTCGAGTTCTTTTATGATGTCGCTTAAAAACTCCCGGTCCCCTTCATTGGTTGTGTTATCATAAACGCTCCTTTTCTCTTTCAGCTGTTCGAGATTGGTATTAAATTTTGCTTGCGTCTTTCTCATATTGTTTACCAACTGAGAATATTGTTTCATGCTGTCATCTTCAATTTGTGAGGAGACAGGCAGCTTCGAGTTCTCTTTTTCTTTGTGATAATCAGGCAATAAGAGAGCCTCTTTCTGAACAGCAGCGATTTCATCCAAAGACTGTTTGATGGGGGTGGGGACATAGTCAATGACGTAAAGGGCTACTGAATCTTTGGATATACCTCTATTGGAGGCGATGATGGTATGCTGTCCGTCTGAGGTGTTCATAATAAAAATATCATCACCCGTGGAAGAATACGGGAATCCCAAATTTTCAGGGGTGCCCCATTCTTCTGTCTCATCGTCCCATCTACTTACGTATAAATCAAAGCCTCCCATACCGAAATGACCATTGGAAGCGAAATAGAGTTCTTTTCCGTTACTGCTTAACACCGGAAATATTTCATCTCCCGCAGATGTGAGAGCTTCGCTGAGGAGTCTTGGTTGGCTCCAGAGATTGCCTCCTATCAGTTCAGTATAGTAGATGTTCCACGAACCTGAATTGTCCGGAGCCGAAAAGTACAATTCGGTAGCATCAAATGGGAAACATGCAGCTGAGTAATAGGCGTTTGACAACTCTGAAACGAGGACATTGGGGATGGGAATCCATGTCCTGTCACTAAAATCGGGGAGATATAAGTAAAAATCTTTTATGGAAAATACCTTTTTGTCAGTGACGCTGATGGAAGAGGTATATTTGAGGAGATTGATGCCGTTTTCACATTCGACCATTTTTTCCTGAATGGAGATATGCAGAAGCGAATCTGTAGTGTTGTCAAGGATGGATTGATATAGGTCAATTGCTTCTTGGAAGTGATATGTGTTATGAAGAGAGTCGGCCAAAGAAAGCTGTTTTGAATTCTGACCGGAAAGGAGGGTGGCAGTGAGTAAAAAAACAATGAGGGAGAAAAGGGCTCGCTTATAATAGAACATCATATAATTGTCAAAATTTAGCTAACAAAAGTACTAAATACTTTATATATTAGAAAAAAATAGTACTTTTGTACCCCTAATTTAAAATCATTATGCAAAGTAAAGGAGCCATTAGATTTGTGGCAATTTTGATTGGACTTGCCTGTCTGTATCAGTTATCATTTACGGCAGTCACCAAGATTCAGGAAAATAAAGCTGAAAAGTATGCCAAGGCTGCTGTCGCAGCTGAGCAGCAATTGCCATCATTTGCCAATGTATCGGATTTAGATAAAGCATTTTATCTTGATTCATTGGAAAAAGACAGAAACAGGTATTACATCGATTCCATTTCTTCTGAAAAAGTCTATTTTTCATATACATTCAAGGATGTAAAAGAGAAGGAATTAAATCTCGGCCTTGACCTCAAGGGTGGTATGAACGTGATGCTTCAGGTAGAGTTGAGAGACCTTGTAAAAGCTCTTGCCGACAATAATACTTCTCCACTTTTCGAGCAGGCACTTAACCTTGCAAAGAGTAGAGAGAACGAATCTCGTTCAGACTTCATCACTCTCTTTGCTCAAGCATGGGATGAAGTTGCCCCCGGTCAGAACCTTTCTCAGATATTCGGTACATACGAGATGCGTGAGAAAATCACTGCCAAAAGTACTAATGAAGAAGTTATTAAAGTCATCCGCACTGAAGCTGAAAGTGCTATTTCCAATTCATTCAATGTATTGAGAAATCGTATTGACCGTTTTGGTGTTACTTCCCCCAATATCCAAAGAATCGGTAATACAGGACGTATTCTTGTGGAGCTCCCCGGTGTTAAAGAACCGGAACGTGTTAGAAAACTTCTTCAAGGGACAGCATCTCTCGAATTTTGGACTACATACGAAAACCCTGAAGTATTTAACTATCTTCAGGAAGCAGATAATGTGATTAAGGAGATTGTCTCTATTGACAATGCCTCCACAGCCTCCGCTAAGAACACAGGTGCAGATGTGAAAAAGAGAGAAGAGAGCGATGATTTGCTTGCACAAGTTACTTCTGGCGAAGACAGTCTTTCAGTGGACCAATTAAATTATGCTAAAAACCATCCTCTGTTTTCCATTCTTAATCCAAGTTCTTACAATGGACAACTTATGCAGGGTCCCTGCATCGGTATAGCTCACTATAAAGATACAGCCAAGATCAACCAATATCTCTCTCTTCCTCAAGTTAAAGCTCTTTTCCCGGCTGATTTGGTGCCGATGTGGTCAGTTAAACCATCTTCTCAGGCAGGTGGAGAGTCCTATTACGAACTCATAGCCATCAAAGTGAACACTAAAGACGGCAAAGCTCCTTTGGACGGAGGTGCAGTGACAGATGCAAGAATGTCTTATGCCAACCAGGGCGGTTCTCCCGAAGTAGATATGACGATGAATTCTGAAGGTGCACGTATCTGGTCAAGGCTTACTGCAGACAACGTAGGTAAATCAATTGCAATAGTTCTCGATGGGATGGTTTATTCCTATCCAAGAGTTAACCAGGAAATCACAGGCGGACGTTCCAATATCACAGGTCACTTTACTATTGAAGAGGCTGAAGACTTGGCAAACGTTCTTAAGTCAGGTAAACTTCCTGCTCCTGCCACCATCGTTCAAGAACAAGTAGTAGGTCCTTCTTTGGGTAGCGAATCCATTCACGCCGGGATGGTCTCATTCATCATAGCTTTCTGTCTGGTTCTTGTCTATATGTTCATCTTCTACAAGGGCGCAGGACTTACTGCAGATATAGCTTTGCTCTGCAATGTGCTCTTCCTGTTCGGAGCTCTCGTCTCATTCGGGGCTGTTCTTACTCTCCCCGGTATCGCCGGTATCGTTTTGACTCTCGGTATGGCGGTCGATGCCAATGTTATTATTTACGAACGTATCAAGGAAGAATTAAAAGCCGGTAAAGCACTTCGTCTAGCCATCCACGATGGTTATAAAAATGCTTATTCAGCCATTATAGACGGTAACCTCACATCTATCATTACCGGTATTGTTCTCTTTATTTTCGGTTCGGGTCCCGTACAGGGATTTGCCACTACTCTCGTAGTTGGTCTTATCACCTCTATGCTTACCTCTATTTTCATCACCCGCCTTATCTTCGAAAGTCGTCTTGCTCACAATAAGAAGATTTCCTTCTCTCATAAGTTCACCGAGAACTTTATGCAAAATACCCACTATGATTTTGTTAAAGTACGTAAAATCGCATACATTGTCTCAGGAGTTATTATGATAGGTTGTATTGTTTCCATATTTACTAAAGGATTTACTTATGGTGTAGATTTTACCGGTGGTAGAACATATGTAGTAAGATTTGATACAGATGTCACTACTGAACAGGTCAGGGCTGCTACCATGGCAGAATTTGGCGAGTCTGTCGAAGTTAAACAATTCGGAGGTAACAGTCAGATGAAGATTACCACCAAATATCTCATCAATGATAATTCTACTCAAAGTGACGGCATCGTAGATGGTAAACTCTATAATGCTCTGAAAGATTTCTTTAAGACACCTCTTACATTGGAGGAATTCACCTCCACTCTTGATAACCCCAATGGTATCATCAGTTCGGATAAAGTAGGTCCTACCATAGCCAATGATATGAGGAGAGATGCACTGATAGCCGTAGGTATTGCTCTAATCGCTATTTTCATTTACATCGCGTTTAGATTCAAAGGCTGGACATGGGGTGCAGGTGGTGTGCTTTCTCTAGTGCATGATGCTCTTATTACTGTCGGATTTTTCTCAATATTCTCGGGAATCCTGCCATTCAGCCTCGATGTCGACCAGACATTTATAGCGGCGGTCCTCACCATTATCGGTTATTCCATCAATGATACTGTGGTGATTTTTGACCGTATCAGAGAATATAAGACATTATATCCCAAACACGAGCTCAAGCAGAAAATCAATGAAGCTTTGAATAGCACTCTTTCCAGAACTATCAACACTTCAGGTACTACACTTGTGGTAATGCTTGCCATAGCTATCTTTGGTGGCGAAGTTATCAGAGGGCTTGCAGTTGCTCTAATCGTTGGTATCATCGTAGGTACATATTCTACAGTGTTTATCGGTACTCCTATTATGTACGATTTGAATGTTCGTAAAGCAAAAAAACTTGCTGCCAAATCGAAGTAGAGAGCAATTTCCCATAATATCAAATCGCACCTGTAAAATGGTGCGATTTTTTTGTTATCTTTGCGCACTAAATGATTAATAATTGAAACAATATCACTAAAAATTATAATAAAATGGAACTTCCTTTCGCAGAATCGTACAAAATCAAAATGGTAGAAACCATTAAAAAAAGCACACGTGAACAACGTGAAAAATGGATTAAAGATGCTCACTACAATCTTTTCAGTCTTAAGAGTGATTATGTCTTTATAGATCTTCTCACTGATTCAGGAACCGGCGCTATGAGTGATAAGCAATGGGCTGCCATTATGGAAGGAGATGAAAGTTATGCCGGAGCGAGATCTTACTATACATTAAAAGAGACAATTGAAAACATTACCGGATTTAAATATTTTCTCCCCACTCATCAGGGACGTGCAGCAGAGAATGTTCTTTTTTCCTCATTAATCAAGGAAGGGGATATCTTACCCGGCAATTCTCACTTTGATACTACAAAAGGTCATATAGAATTTAGAAAAGCGGTTGCGTTGGACTGTACTATCGATGAGGCTAAAGATACCGACCTGGAGATTCCTTTCAAGGGCAATATGGACCTTGGTAAACTTGAAGATGCTCTCAAAAAATATCCCGCTTCGAAAATTCCCTGTATTGTAGTAACTGTTACCAACAACACAGCTGGAGGTCAACCTGTCTCTATGGAAAATATCAAAGGAGTCGCTTCGCTTGCCCATAAATATGGCGTAAAAGTGATGATAGATTCTGCAAGATTTGCAGAGAATGCCTATTTCATCAAGACCAGGGAGAAAGGATATGCATCAAAGAGCATCGTTGAAATCGCTCGCGAGATGTTTTCTTATGCCGACTTTATGACGATGTCATCCAAGAAAGATGCTATTGTCAATATCGGAGGATTTATCGGATTTAGAAGTGAGAAGGACTGGCAGGCAGCTCAGATGTACAACATCATGTTCGAGGGTTTCATTACATACGGAGGTATGGCAGGTAGAGATATGAATGCTCTTGCTCAGGGACTGAAAGAAGGGACAGATTTTGAATACCTTGATACCCGCATCAAACAGATTGCCTATCTTGGAAAGAAGCTTGATGAGTATGGTATTCCTTACCAAAGACCTGCAGGCGGACATGCTATTTTCGTCGATGCCAAAAAAGTACTCACCAAAGTCCCCAAAGAGGAATTTATAGCTCAAACTCTCGGAGTCGAGTTGTACATAGAAGGTGGTATCAGAGGAGTGGAGATAGGTGCATTGCTGGCCGACAGAGATCCTATCACTCATGAAAACAGATATCCCGACTTGGATCTTCTCAGGTTGGCTATACCTCGCAGAGTGTATACTAATTGCCATATGGATTATATTGCAGCTGCATTAAAGAATGTATATGACCGCAGAGATTCCATTACTCGCGGTTATGTCATCACAAAGCAGCTTCCCATAATGCGCCACTTCACTGTGGAACTCGAAAGAGCGAAATAGTGATGAATGAGCGAATCTTCGATATTTTTCATTATCAATATAACTACTGCCCCGTTTATAAGCAGTATGTAGACCTGCTCGGGGTGTCGCCATTTGATGTTAAAAAAATAGAAGAGATTCCTTTTCTTCCGATTAAATTTTTCAAAACTCATACTATAATCTCCTCCGCAGATTCCGCAGTGGAAGCGGAGAAGATTTTTTATAGCAGTGCCACTACTTCCATCGTTCCATCTAAGCACTATGTTACAGATTTGTCGCTTTATATAAAAAGTTTTACCGAGGGTTTTGAATACTTTTATGGGAACCCCAATCAGTATGCCATATTGGCGTTGCTTCCATCATATCTCGAAAGAGAGGGGTCTTCTCTGGTGTTTATGGCTAATCATCTCATTTTTTCTTCTCACAATCCAGACAGCGGTTTTTATCTCTACAATCATAGCGACCTATATCAAAAACTCAATGAGTTGAGAAGAAGTAAGCAGAAAACGATTCTTATAGGTGTTACTTTTGCCTTACTTGACTTTGCATCGCAATATTCTATAGAAAGAGATGATGAATGGCAATTGTCAATTATAGAGACGGGGGGTATGAAAGGAAGGGGGGAAGAATTGTCACGTAAAGAGATTCATCGAAGACTATCTGAAAGTTTCTCAGTCAATGAGGTGGGTTCAGAATATGGAATGTGTGAAATGCTTTCTCAGGCATATTCCAAGCGCGATGGCATATTTTATTGCTCACCATCGATGAAGGTAATGATAAGGGACATCAATGACCCTTTTAAGACAGTTGACACAGGGAAGACAGGTGGAATTAATATCATTGATATGGCCAATGTCAATTCCTGCTCTTTTATTGAGACCCAGGATAGAGGATATAAACTTGACGATGGTGGTTTTTGCGTATTGGGTCGTATCAGCGGAGCAGAAAACCGAGGGTGCAATATGCTGATAGAATAGCTACCAGTTAGCAACTACTTTATAAAGTGATTTATAGGCCTCATTTCGATTATATTTGATTAAAATGAGGTCTTTTCTTAACATATTGTATTCGAAAGAGTCAAGTAGTTCATTGGTTGTTTCCTTGTCCGAAGTGCCATATTTCACCGTCACTTCTACAGTATAGATACTATCTTTTTTTGATACCTGTTCACTGACTGTATATGCCGAAGCACGAATGGACACTTTCTTGCATACTTTGTCAAATTTATAGGGGGTATCGGTATAAAACATAGTAGCCCATGTATAAATTATCTTTTCTCCTTCATTGATAAGAGATTTTCTTGCAACAAGAAGTGCCTCTTTTTTGGTGGCGGCGAGATCTTTGCCGGAAGCTGTCCCTTTGGTGCGAATATCAATGGAATAGGCTTCGAGAGAGCATAGAAGTAAAAGAGATAAAAGTATGTATTTCAATTTTTTCATCGCAACTGTTCGATAGCTTTGTTAAGAGTCTCTTCGAAACGTCCTGCCTCTTCCGGTGCTCCTCCTGTTTTCAAGATATTGATAGTGTAGAAGTACATAGAGTAATTGTTTTCGAGGTCAGCTTTGGAAATGTAACTGTTTCCGAAAGGTGTAGCAGCAAGTTGTATAGATAAGAGAGTCTCATTTAGGAAGGCTTCTGATAGAGCTATGGCTTTCTCTTTGGCTCCGCACTTCAAATATATTTCGATGGCTTGCAGAAGCATATATTCATTGATTGACTGGCTGGAGAACCAGATAGATGAGTTGTACGGGAGATTTTCGGTAGGAATGTATTCCTGCATCTTGTCAAGTACCTTTACTGCTTTTTCTTTTTCTCCTTCCAAAGCAAGACCCAATGCTGTCTGGATAAAAATGCTGCGGATATTTAAAGTGCTGCCGTCAAAAGTGGAAATATTTTGATAGTCAGAATAGTACTTCTTTTGGAAGGAACCCCATCTATACACATCCATTATTTTATTGTACATCTTGTCTGTGTCAATATGTCCATATTCTGTAATCGTGGTGGTACTCTTGATGGGGACAAATTTGGAGAGGAATCCATCAAATTGAAGATAACTCTTAAGACCGAGTTTGAGATCACCTCCCTGGGATACGAAGTAGATGGGTCTGTCCCAATCATAATTGGAAAACATATCGAGAATCATCAATTCACTCTTGCTGAGATGTTCTTTGTTGTCAGGGATGTTTAAATAAACTGTGTCTACGATCTTATCATAGTCTTTCTCACTTACTATACCATATTTCTTGACATTCTCTTTGTTGACGGGAATGGTGATATGATGAGAAGCGATGTAGTCAACAGACTCTCCGTAGCGTTTATATTTGACGCGGGGATTGTTGAATAATGATATCGCTTCTTTGGCGGTAATAGGTCTGTTAACCCTGTCGACAATGGGGATGAACTCATTTGTGCCATAGAGGTAGCTTGCACGTTTGGTGGAAAACTTGATGGGATCTGCATCATACTGTTTTTTCTGCATCTGGTCTATATACCAGTCTGTACCAAGTAAGGAAGTATTCATAATACGGGCATCCAGTCTGACCTCTTCCACTTCCTGAATATACCAAAGAGGGAATGTGTCGTTGTCACCATGAGAGACTATCACTGCATTGGAGTCTGCTGACATAAAATAATTGTAGGCCAAGTCCCTGGCAGTATATCTATTGCTTCTGTCGTGATCGTCCCAGTTTTGGCTAACCATAAGGACGGGGACAAGTAGGAGTACTATCGATACGATGGTGGCAGTGGCCCATTGTGGAACCTTAATTTTGGAAAGTGGTTTTGCAAGCCATTGATAGACGCACAATACAGATAGCCCTATCCATATAGTAAACATATAGAATGAACCTGCATAGGCGTAATCACGCTCTCGTACCTGGTAAGGCGTCTGGTTGAGGTACACTATAATGGCTACTCCTGTAAGCAAAAACAGGAGCATGGTCACCCACCAGGACTGCTTGTCCTTTCTGAGCTGGAAGAAAAGACCTATAAGACCAAGGAGGAGAGGCAGCATGTAGTAGTGGTTCTTCGCTTTATTGTGAATGATACCTTCCGGTCCAACACTTTGGTCTCCCAATCTGGCTCTATCATAGAACCCAATGCCGGTCTCCCAGTTACCTTTGAGAGGATCTCCGGGAGCAGGACTGTGAATATCGTTCTGACGGCCGGCGAAATTCCACATAAAATAACGGATATACATCCAGTTGATTTGATAATCGAAGAAATAAGCAAGGTTTTCTCCAAAAGTAGGCATCCTGTATTTGCCACCTTTGAGTTTCTTCCCTGAACTTGACTTCATATAGTTTTGGTAGAAGGGGACGAACTCATCTCCCGTGCCCGGTGACCACATACGTGGGAAAAAGCTTTGTGCTTCTTGAGGGAACTTATATGTGATGGGACCTTGTGCTTTGTAATATTTACCATCCAAAGGGGTGTAGTAGGTGTGTTCGTCATAGGAGTTGGGAACAGAGGCAAAATTCTCTCCATACACCAAAGGATAGCTGCCGTATTGTTCACGACCAAGGTATCTTACCAGACTGAAAGGATTGTCAGGTTGATTTTCGTTAGTAGGGGTATTGTTGGCAGACCTTATGACCACGACAGCAAAGATGGAATAACCGATTATTATCATCGTGAAACAAAGAAATACCAAATGAAGGATTTCCTGTTTTTTACTTCTAGATATATATATTGCCAAGAAACACAGGGCCAAAAGAATAAGCATAAATACCGCTGCTCCTGAATTGAATGGCAACTTGAATACATTTACAAACAGCAAGTCAAAATAGGCTGCGAGTTTTGGTAGTCCCGTGATACTGACCCAGAGGATAGTAGCCAGGATGACGCAGGAGAGGAGGAATACTCCGATAAATCTTCCGAAAGTGAATTTGGAAGATTTTTTATAATAACATACAAAGGCTATGGCCGGAATGGCAAGAAGGTTGAGGAGGTGTACTCCTATGGAGAGACCCATGAGTAATGCAATGAGTACAATCCACCTGTCTGCATATTCATTGTCTGCATCGTCCTCCCATTTGAGTATTGCCCAAAAAACAGCAGCTGTAAAGAGTGATGACATGGCATAGACTTCCCCCTCTACTGCTGAAAACCAGAATGTGTCTGACCAGCAATAAGCGAGAGAACCTACAACAGCCGAGCCGAGTATCGCTATGGTATCTGAAAACGAAATAGTACCTGTGTTGTTTTTAACCAATATTTTCCTGGCAAGATGTGCAATAGTGAGAAATAGAAAAAGGATGGTCAGGGCTGAGCATAAAGCACTCATGGCGTTGACCGCCATAGCTGCATACTCCTTCGAAACGAAGAGTGTGAAGAATCGAGCTATAAGCTGAAATACAGGGTTGCCGGGGGCATGTCCAACTTCCAATTTATAAGATGAAGCGATAAATTCTCCGCAGTCCCAGAAACTGGTAGTGGGTTCGATGGTAGCGAGATAGGTAATAGATGCTATTAGGAAAACTGCAAAAGCAACGATGCGGCTGTAAAAGTTGAACTGTTTTTTATCCATTGAAAAGATGATTTGAACGACAAATATAAGAAATTGATTATTTATAACTAATTTTGCAGAAATAAATCAGAGATGGGTATTGTTTATTCTACGAATCCAAATCTCAATCTCGAGACTCCACGAGAAGAGATTGTTACGCCTTCCCCTTCTTCGCAAAAATTAATTGTCGCCATAGACAGAAGAAACAGAGGTGGCAAACAGGTTACCCTTATCAAAGGCTTCATAGGTAATTCGGAAGACCTTATGTCGCTTTCCAAGGTTCTGAAAGTGAAGTGTGGTGTGGGAGGGAGCGTCAAAGATGGAGAGATTATAATACAAGGAGATTTTCGAGATAAAATAGTATCATTACTAACTTCTATGGGATATGCTACCAAACGAGGCAATTAGTCAGATACCTCCCATTGACAGCGTCTGGACACAATCTTCAGTTTCTATTCCACAAATCCCTCAAGCCGAGACATTGGATGTGTATATGTCTGACAAGGTAGTGGGAATAGCAGCGATTGTCATCATTCTTATTTTCCTCATTTTCAATAAGGGATTAATCTCTTTTTTAGGTCATATTTTTAAATTTACGGCTTCTACCCTGATTTTGAGAAAAACAGAGAAGAGGAGTGCTTTCTCTTCATTTACTATATTGATGTTTATCGGTAGTCTTCCTGTTTGTTTTTTTCTTCTTTCCAAGTATGGTCTTTTGACAGGTCGCTTTTGGTGGCTGATAGGTGGCGTGGCTCTTTTCTTTCTGATAAGGGCTTTAGTGCTATATGTAATCGGGAAAATATCTTCACGTGAAGAGTTGTTCAGCTCTCTGACAGACCTTTCGATGTCTTTTGTCATAATAGCTACAATAGTCTTGACTATCTCTTTTCCATTTACATATTTTGTAGAGATGTCATCGGGTTTTTATATTTTCAGAATAGTCATCAGTGTTATTCTGATATTATTGTTGGCTCTCTATGTAGCAGATGTTTCGGGATTAATTTTTTCCTCCCGAGCACCTTTATTCCTCTCAATTTTGTATCTTTGCACCCTGGAAATTTTACCGCTCAGTATGGCCATTGTAGCAGTGGTAAGAATGTAACTATATGAAAGTTAAAAAAATACTAATCTCGCAGCCAACACCTACCCCAGGATCCCCTTATTCCGAGATCATTTCTAAATATGGTGTCTCCATTGACTTTGTCCCCTTTTTCAGAGTTGTTTCCCTTTCCGCCCGCGAATTCAGGGTTCAGAAAATAAATATTACAGATTACACAGCCATCGTGTTCACTTCGAAGTCCGCCATAGATTCTTTTTTTGGAATATGCGAAGAGATGAGAATTGTGGTGCCTGAGACAATGAAATACTTTTGTTCTTCAGAGTCAGTGGCCCTTTATCTGCAGAAACATATCATTTATCGAAAACGTAAAATATTCTTCGGTTCAGGTACCGCAGAGTCTATTATTGATATTATCGGAGTGAAGCATAAGGATGAGAATTTTCTTATTGCTACCACTGATAATGCCCGTCCAGAGCTGATGAAGCTTTTTACCAAATCTAAGTTTAAGTGTGCTAATGGAGTTTTCAATAAGACTTTCAATTGCGATCTTTCCGGCATCAATCTTTCCAAATATCAGATGATGGTCTTTTACAGTCCCTCTGATGTCAAATCTCTTCTTGAGAATTTTCCCGATTTTCAGCAAGGTGAGACCATAATTGCCACTTTCGGCCCTTCAGCCCTCAAAGCTGTGAAAAATGCCGGTATGGATGCACAAATCACAGCCCCGACTCCTGAAGCTCCCTCCATGGCCAAAGCATTGTTGCTCTACTTGGAGAAGAACAAATGAAGCCGCGCCCCTCATATTTCCTGATTTTTCTTGCTGCGATAACTTCTTTATTATTGTACTCCTGCGATAAGAAGAGTCCTGCCTACAATAGAGAGAACATCAAAGGTGTATGGGTAGCTGATGTATATGATGGTATATTGATAAGCCAACGCAAGACACTTATTTATGAGTTTACCGATCAACTGACTGCTTACATTCATGGTACGATGAATAAAGGGGGAGGCAATTACCAATGGGGTAAGGATGGCATCTTTTATGATGTTTATTGTTGCAATCTCCATCTGTATGGTGATGTCGAAGGTCTCTACGAGATACCAACCTCGATCACCATATCACAAAATTTTGATTTCACATCCTCTGAGGACTCACTTGTCACTATGCAGGTTACTTCCAATACCATAAATGGAGAAGATGTGACATCTGAATACAATTTCCTTACTATGAGGAAATTGACCAGCACCTATGCTGCTAAAGATTCTATTGTCGGTGTATGGCAATTTGCAACGAAGGGAACAGAAGTCTTTGATGGTTTCCGCCTTCATTTTTTCGCGTCAGATTCTATTCAATTTTTGTCCAAAAACAGTGATGAATGGGTCCCTGTGTCTTATGGCAATCAATATTATCTTTTTGACGATTTTCTGGCTCTCAACCTCTACAACAATGCTGTTTTTGGGAAAGAAGGACTATGGGAAGTAGCTTTTTTTAATGAGATGTCTGCTTCACCTACATTAGGGACTATGTCTATGGTCTCTGATGGTGTTACTTATTCTTTGGTCCGTATCACAGATGCCAATTAGTTATGTTGCCCATTGAAAAAATACACAACGAAGGTTGCTCTTTCTTTATATACCCTTTCAAAGTATATTATCTGAAAAATGAAGAAGTTGTACCTTTTCGTTTGACAATATCGGTACCTAAAAAGATTTTCAAAAGCGCAGTCAAAAGAAATCTCATAAGAAGAAGGACGAGAGAAGCTGTCAGACTCAACTCAATGTCATTTCCTTCTCTTTCTGGCAACGATATCCTGTTGGTATATGTATCGAATAAAATATTGGAATATGACAGAATCACAGATATCATCAAAGAGATTATGGCGAAAATTTCTTGATGTTTTGAAGGAGATTTTGATATTTCCCTTCGTCATACTCATCAAATTTTATCAGCTCGGCATTTCTCCATACAAACCACCTTCCTGCCGCTTTACACCCACCTGCTCGGCCTATGCGCTCGAGGCTTTCAAAAAACATGGAATTTTTAAAGGGTTCTATCTCTCTGCGAGGAGGATATTAAGATGTCACCCCTGGGGAGGAAGCGGCTATGATCCGGTTCCGTAGCCAAATCTGTTCAGAACGCCTTCGATGTCATCGGCACCTTTGGCAAGTGCAAGTATCTCTTCTTTAGGAACCTTGTTAAGCTCTAAATAGACCAAACCATCGAGACAATCGTTAAATTTCTTATCAATGTTAAATGCTAAGAAATAGGCATTGAGTTTTAAATATTTTTTAATTAGTGTAGGGAGACGATATTCTCCATCACTCAACTTTAACAAATATCTGTCAAACTTTTCTACAGTATCCTGTTTGCCACTCATAAGTGAATCCACATCTACTCTTAGAAAATTGGTAACGAATGGATGTTTGGGACGAACATGTCTCGAACGGAGGTCGGAGGGTCTTTTTTGAGAGAGATAATCGACTATGAGGCTTCTATAAAATGGTGGATACCAGTTGCTAATACTGGCAGGTCCTATCAGATATCGGCAGAAATCATATTTAATGACACTATACAGGAGCCCTCTTAACAGCAAGACAAGTGGAAGAGCCTCTTTTTTATAATCTTGGGAGATAAACGAACGGCCCAATTCTATGGAATGATAAAGTTTCTTCTGAAATTTACGAGAATAATTGAAGAGGGTTTGTGTATAAAATCCTGAAGCACCATATTTCTTCATTATTTCATGACCGATACCCAATCTGTATGCACCTGCTATTTTACATTTCTGCTTATCCCAAAGGATGAGATGTTTATAATAATAGTCAAATTCGTCGAGGTCAAGTGCCTGGTTTGTCCCTTCTCCTACCGCCCTGAAAGATTCTTCTCTTTTTCTTCCCAATTCTCTGATTAGTTGAGGAATTCTCTCCGGAGAAGCGAGAAAACATTGATAATTGGCGTTGGAGAAGAGAAGTGAGTCATTTTCGATAGCATGAATCTCCTTGACCAAACCTCTCTTGTTATTGGGAAGAGCTATGGGTTCCTGGTCTGCAGAAAAAGAAGGGGAAGGATTTTTATATGGAATATTTGCTTCCAAAGCATAGCAACGATTTCTCAGATATTGTCCCAAATCTTCGAGATGATCATATTCGGAGAGTTCATTGACAGAGATAAGTTTACCTATCCTCATCGATATGGTCTTCCCAAATTTATTATTGACCTCATTTGGAAGACGCAATGTTCTCAAGAAAGGGTGTATTTTCCCTAAATAATGAAATAAATGAGAATTGGTACCGTCAAAATATACAGGCAACACCGGCACATTGCTGTTTTTAATTAATTTAATAATGGGTCGCTGCCACTCTTTATCGGCGGTATATGATTTAAGATTGTAGTTAGTGGAGACTTCTCCTGCGGGGAAAAGACCTAAACATCCACCATTTGCTACATGCTCTCGAGCTGAACGGATGCCTGCATAACTGCTTTTGAGCTTTTTGTTGTTGGTAAACGGATTGACAGGCATAAAGCAATCCTCAAGATTCTTAATATGAGAAAGGAGAAAATTGGTCAAAATTTTAAAATCGGGGCGCAGAGAAGAGATAACGTTGTATAAAATGACTCCGTCCCAACCACCAAACGGATGATTGGAGACAACAATGAAAGGACCTTCCTGTGGAATATAATCTATTTCTGAAGGCTTGATATCGCACTTGACGTGGTAAGTCTTCATCGCATGATCGGTAAATTCTCTTCCTTTATATTGGCAATATTGGGGATAGAGAGAATTTATGCGACTAAATCCCATGATATGCATAGCCAACGAGGCAACGACCGAGCCGAGAGGCCCTTTCATTTTAATTGCGCTCTTAATATCAGAGATATTGATTAATTTTGTTTTGGAATTATGTTTCATAGTCAATAGTCAGTGCAAATATAGAAAAAATATGAATGTAAGAGAGAAGGTAAGGTTGCTGCCTCATAATCCGGGGGTGTATCGTTTTCTAAACAGCGATGGAGAGATCATCTATATAGGCAAGGCGAAGGATTTAAAAAATAGAGTATCTCAATATTTCCACTCTTCAGAATCACTCAACAGAAAGACCATCCTGATGGTCTCTAAAATTGCAGACTTACAGCATACCGTAGTGAGTACTGAAGAGGATGCTTTTCTGTTGGAGAACAATCTTATCAAGCAGTATAAACCCAAATACAACATTTTACTGAAAGACGATAAGACCTACCCATGGATATGTATCAAGAATGAGGAGTACCCGAGAGTGTTTATCACGAGGCATTTTAAAAGAGATAAATCCCTTTATTTCGGACCATATAGTTCTGCCCTCCATGCCCACAATCTTATTAATTTGATAAATTCACTTTACAAATTGAGAACGTGTAATTTATCACTGACTACCGAAAGCATTAATAATGGCAAATATAAAGTATGCCTCAACTATCATTTGGGTAGATGTCTCGCTCCCTGCGTTTCTCTTATCTCTTCCGATAAATACATGTCGCAGATAGATAACATTATTAAAATTCTTAAGGGAGATACATATTCTCTGATTCTTGATTTCGAGACCTTGATGAAGGAGTCTGCCCGGCGACTCGATTTCGAAAAAGCTCAGGAGTATAAAGAGAAAAAAGAGCTCCTTGAGAGGCATTATTCCAAGTCTTTGATAGTTAATACTGCTCAATTGAATGTCGATGTTTTCTCATTGGTTTTTGACAATGATGATGCCTTCGGCAATTTTATGCGGGTGTCAAAAGGGTGTGTCATACAGTCTTACAATATGGAGATGAAAATCAAAATTCAAGAAGACGAATCCACCGTTCTCTCCACATTTATTGCTGCCATTTATTCAAAATTTCACGACACTGCTGATGCCAAAAATGTCAGAGATGTGATAGTTCCCTTCCTGCCGGAGATAAAGATTAATGGTTACAATTATAGTATTCCCACTAGGGGAGACAGATTGGCACTGCTGAAACTCAGCAGTAAGAATGCAGCTGCACTCAAATTTGAAAAACTTAAGCAGGAGGAGTTTGTAAATCCCAAAGAACATTCAGACAGAGTAGTGGATAACCTGATGAAGGATCTTGCCATGGATGTTCCTCCCACTCACATCGAATGTTTTGATAATTCAAATATTCAGGGGACCAATCCTGTCGCTTCGTGTGTAGTTTTTAAGGATGGGGCACCCTCCAAAAAGGATTATAGACATTTCAATATAAAGACAGTCTTGGGTGCAGATGATTTTGCATCCATGAAAGAAGTCATAAATAGACGATATTCAAGATTGATTTCGGAGGGAGAGCCTCTGCCTCAACTTATCGTCATCGATGGAGGAAAAGGGCAAGTCCATGCGGCATATCAGTCACTTCAGGAGTTGGGACTCGCTGATAAAATCAAAATGCTCGGCATTGCCAAAAGATTGGAGGAACTTATTGTCCCGGGTGACCCGTATCCTCTGTTTCTTGATAAAAATTCTACCTCTCTAAAACTTATAATGCACCTCAGAGATGAAGCTCACAGATTTGGCATCACTCATCATCGCAACAAAAGGAGTGCTTCACAACTCGTGTCAGAGTTGGATACAATACCAGGAGTTGGAGAGAAAAGCAGAGAGAAACTCATTTCTAAATATGGTTCTTTTGCCAAAATCAAAAGGGCAGACCATAGGGATATCAAAGTGTTGATAGGGGCAAGAAGTGCTAAAGCCCTATTTGATTATTTGCAGATAATTTCTTCCAGACAAAAAATCCATTGATAGAATTGGCAAGGTAGAATACCCACATGATAATCATTAATTCGGCGTGGGCATCACCTCTGATGGTGAACATTATCCAGATGGCTACACTTATGGCATTGACGAGAATCCATAGGACCCATTGTTCCATATAAGCTTGCACCATCAAAAGCATGGCAAGTATAGATAACATTGTCGTGGCAGAATCTTTAAAAGGCATCGGGTCTTTCAAAAGTTTTAGTATAAAACCTACAGCTATGACGCTTACTAGAGAGATGAGAGACCACATAATTCTCTGACGAGTGGTCATTTTCCTTCCCTGTACTTTGGTGGAATCTTCTTGCTGAGATTTGTTTTTCCAGCTAAACCACCCGATAAATTGCATCGGAATATAGTATAGAGCATTGAGGGCTGCATCACCATAGAGGTGTGATTTGTATGAGATGTAGGCGTAGATGGTGACATTCACAAATCCGAACACATAATTGAGGATATTGCCTTTAGCAGATAGCACTACGCAAATAATACCCGATATGGCTGCTATGGTCCCTATCACGTCAATATCTTTTTCAAGTATTGAATAGACTACGCTTGAAGCTATCACACCGATGATAAGGAAGTAATCAAAAGGGGTAAGTGTTTTCCTGTCTATGAGTGGCATCTACCTACTATAGTTTTAATTTGAACAAGAAGTGAAAGTAATTTCTGTTACCCGTCTGAGGACCTGTCCGGGCATATTCTACACCCATACTCAAAGGAACATTGAAACGGAATATATTAAAGTCGAGAAGCAGGTCTGCACCATAGGAATAGTAATTATTAGTTACCGATTGGTGTTTGGCAATATCTCTGGCATATTCTCCAAATGGTATTAACTGAAGTCTTTTTAAATAGAGAAATCCTCCCAAAGAAACATCCCCTAAATAAATGGGAATAGCATAATCTATGGTGACTTTACCAAAGTTATCGGTAGGGAGCAGATATTTGTTATACCCTCGTGGCAGGGTGGCAAATGAATTGAGATAGTAGTATTTATTATCGGCAAATTGTTTCTGCCAGGTACCTGTCAGCTTGATGCCTTGCTGGCGGGTGATACCGGGGAGGTAGAGGTATCCGTACAAGTACAAAAGATTGCCAAAATTTTCTCCGGTCCATGGAGCAGAAGACCCAAGAGCGGTCAAATTGAAGCCCCAACGAGGGAAAATTTGAGAACGTGCTATGGGCAACACTTGATAAAACTGAAGACCGTAAGTGAGTTCATGCTTGGTGATATAATCCCCTTTGTCATAAGAATAATAACGGTCATTGTTATATGCCCAACTGACTTGAGGTATCAATCCATTAATCCATCCGGTACGCGAAAAATCAAATTCATAAAATAGTCTTACGGAAGATTGAAAGAAGAACTTATTGATGAGAGGGTGTTTGTAATAGCCATTATTGCCATTAGGAGTACGAGTGACGTCATATACATCGCGATATCTGTCATTGATGTCTGCGGAGAGTTCTATGAATGGAATAGCCCCTTTGTAAAGGAAATTGACATGGCCTGCGTGAAAACCTTTGTGATATGAATATCCCAGCATAGTGATCGCTGATCCTAATGTGTTTTGAGAATATAATGTAACACCAAGTGAAGCCAAGTCATAAAATTTATCATAACTCATAGATTTGATCCTGTCAATATTGTAGTAAACGGGCGCCCATGAATGAAAGCGGAAGAGATGAGCGAACTTATTATACTTTTTGGCAGGATAACTTTGTTTATTGAAAACATCGATTGTATCTCTGTTCCGAATGGTTGAGGATCTATGAGCCTGGGTAGAGAGCATGTCGGCTATGGGATTCTTATATGGCTCTGAAAAATTTGAAATATTCCAGCAAAGTGAATCCAGGGAGGCTTTGGCCAAGTTATATCCAAGATGACTATATTCTGAATAATATAAATGGCGACTGCTACTGTCAATATATGGGGAGCTTGCCCCATATACTGAATTTGTGAGTCGGTAGAGGATATTATATTCAGTATCTAAGAGGTATATATTCAAAACACCATCAAGATCTGAACTGAAATAGAGTGAAGACCCAAAAGATTTCAGTCCGTTGATAGACTGATTTTGCTGTTTGATAATCTCGTCCCATTTGCCATCGGAAAATTTATAAAGTCCGAGACCTTTATCGAGAATAGCTGTACAATAAATATCTCTGCCTATAAATGCCGTCTCTTTAATCTGTCCTTTTCGGGGAGCTTCGATTTTGCCAATTATTTTGCCTGTATCAGGAGAAAGTAATACCAAATAGGAAGATCCTGTAACAGGATATTCAGCCACTGCTATGGTATCACCGGATATTGAAAGAGAGGGATTGAAATACTTGGTATTATTTTTATATCCTCGTATTTTCCCTGAACGGGTGTCGAATGAACGCAGCACTGAGAAAGTAGAAAGAGTACTTCCTCCGTGAGAGACAGATTCAGTCCAGTATACTTTCCCATTTGAAAGATTGGAGAATGGCGAGGCATTGGAACTGAAAGGTGTGATAGGGTGTTCTTTTCCTAGCGTGTCGAGATAATATAGAGTATTGGTGTGTTCCATACCATTCTTGGTAAATAATATGGCTTTATTGTATTTGGAGGTCTTGTTATTTATAAATATGCCGGATACATAATTGGTGTAGAGCCTCTTTTTTGTAGTATTGAGAGTATCAAAAGTGGAAAATACTCCTCTTTTTTCGAGATCTTTGGTCCAGATATTGGTCATAATGATTTGCGATTCATCGAGAAATTCCTTTCTCTTGAGTCCGGCGTAGTTTTTATAAGAGATAAACACCAGCCTGGGATTGTACCAGTTCTTGACCAGGTAAGAAAAATATTGACCTGAAAAAAAGTAATTATTTGAATAGTATCTGACAGCAGAATTGGTGAGATACCCAAAAACATATTTATTAGGGGTAAAGTATTTAAAAGATCCAAGTCTTAATTTGTCCCAATTGCGATAGTCTCCGTTGAGGTAGGCTGCTCTGCTGTATTGCAGAAATTCGGCTTGTCTTCCACGCCCTGCATTTGTGAGTTCTGTCTCTGCGATCACTGCATCTCCTTCGAGATAGAAAGAAGAGGGATAAAGACCCACCCCTAATCCGGTAATCTGTTCTCCAAATATGTAATGTAGTACATTATACACCCCTTTTGTGAAGTGTTCTGTCTGTCCAATATGTCTTGATTCGTGAATTACTAGTTGTTGAATCCATGGCTCTGATGTGCCATCGTATGGTTCGGGAGAAGTGATAAGATCTACCCTTTTAGGAGCCCAGGAGACAGATCCATTGCTTATAGTGCTGTAAGGATGAAGTACTACGCATATAGGTTTGGGGTCTATCATTACTGGTTCCATGATGGCGGAACGTTTGTTTTCCAACATCGCAAGATATTCTCTGGCGAGCGAATCAATCTCTCGGGGATATATCAGGGTGTAATTTTTGGATTTAATTTGCATCCACTTCACATAAGAGGGATCATTGCCCATAGAGTAGTATTGGGCGCTTGTTACACCGGATATTATGAAGAAAAGAAATAAAAATAAAAGTTTAGGAGAATATTTTGTCATGAAAGCAAAGATAGTATATTTGCAAAATTAATATCTTAAACAATGAACTTTATTATTCCAATTATTACTCTACTGGGGTCTTTAGGGATGTTTCTCTATGGTATGACCCTTATGAGCGAATCTCTACAGAAAGTAGCAGGACAGAAACTCAGGGGTTTCTTAGCAGCTATGACCTCCAATCCTTTCAAGAGGATTCTTACGGGTACTTTTATTACTGCTATTATTCAGTCTTCAAGCGCTACCACTGTAATGGTGGTAAGCTTTGTAAATGCAGGTATTCTCTCATTGACACAAGCGGTAGGTGTTATAATGGGAGCCAATATTGGAACTACTGTCACTGCGTGGTTAGTTTCTCTTCTCGGTTTTACTGCAGATATTGCAAACATTGCCGTACCGTTAATGGGTGTCGGGTTTGTACTTATTATGTGCAAATCGAAAAAGAAAAAGAACATTGGTGAGATGATAGTAGGTTTCTCATTACTCTTTATCGGGTTGAGTTTCATGAAAGATTCGATACCCGATATGAGTGCCAACCCCGAAGCTCTTTCATTTATCAAGAGTTGGACAGGTTGGGGCTATTGGTCAATACTTTTATTTGTGGGGATTGGCACACTGCTTACCATCATACTGCAGTCTTCCAGTGCAACTATGGCTCTTACCCTCGTATTTTGCAATTTGGGATGGATTCCATTTGAGATAGCGGCCGCTATGGTGCTTGGAGAAAACATAGGTACCACAATTACAGCCAATCTTGCAGCAGCCGTAGGTAATGTTTCCGCCAAAAGGGCGGCGCTGGCCCACACTTTCTTCAATGTGTTTGGAGTTACGTGGGCTTTGATTGTATTCCATCCGTTACTATGGCTGGTTTCAAAAATTGTCATGGGTCTTGGAGGAGCGGATCCATTTACCTCTACTGATTCTCTTTTGTATGCCGTATCAACTGTTCATACGTTATTCAATATTATCAATACGATAATTCTCGTCGGTTTTACCCCTCAGATTGTTAAACTTGTGACATGGCTCATTAAAAGTCCTAAAGAAGAAGAGGTGTTCAGACTTAAATATATACATAGTGGTCTATTGAGTACTGCAGAGCTTTCTCTGGGACAGGCAAAGCAGGAAATTATTCATTTTTCGCAAATTGTCACCAAACAATACAAATATGCAAGAGAGGCTATTAATAATTCCGACAATGAGAAGATGTTTGACGATCTGTACAAAAAGCTTGAGCACTATGAACAAATAACGGATAACATAGAGTATGAAATAGCCAAATATTTGAGCAACATCAGCGAAGGGGAAGTGGGAGAAGAGAGTTCAAGGCGTATTCAGGCCATGTATAAAGTCATCAGTGAATTGGAAAGGATGGGCGATTCAGGGTTCAATATAGCAAGGATACTACAGAGAAAAAATCTTCACGAACAGAAATTCGATACAGTTACTCTCAAGAAACTCAACCATATGATGGACCTTGTAGATAATGCGTTGAACAGTATGTTGATAAATATATCTCTCGGTTATTCCAAGATACCCAATATCGCCAATGCTCAAGACGCAGAGCACGACATTAATGAGTATCGTGACAATCTGAAAGAGGAACATCTGTTGAACATCGACAATACGGAAAGTTCCTATCTCATCGGGGTTTATTATATGGATTTGGTGGTCGAATGTGAACGTGTCGGAGATTATATTATTAATGTATCCGAAGCAATAGTGGAAATCAACTGATGAAACATTTATTGAAAAAGGCATTTCTTATATTGGTACTTCTATCACTTCCTGTGATCAGGTCTTCTGCGCAAAACGAATCAATGATTTTGACGGATGCCTCCTGGGTATACAACAATATTGTCAAAGGGGTGAAATTGAGTGAATGTGTATTTGCCAAAGGTGCCCTTTTTGATTCTGATGTAGTCGTCTCCATCGTCACAGTCGACCCTCAATATACCTCTCTTATAGATGTTGAGAACAACCCTCCCGAAGCTATGTTTGAAATTTTCCGCAGGAATTCTGCCGTAGTTGTTATCTCTGACCCTGTTGAGGAAGATTCCTCTGTGCAAGATGATGAAAAGACATCACGGAGTGCTGTTATTTACAAAGATGATGATTTAACTGTATGTGTATTGGTGAAAGGGGAAAATGGTTACAAAGGGGTCACTAAAGAAGAATTCCTCAAGATATGTCAATGGATAGGTGCCGGAGATATCAACATAGCCGGTACAGGAGAACAGGCCAATATGTTTGTGGATGGAGTGCGGTTGGTTATTAACGATGGGCTCAAGAAGACTTCGAGAGCCATAGCTGTGATTTCAAGAAAACTATAGATAGTTCAGGTGATGTAAGATAGAGGGAAGAGTGTCATCCTTACAGATGACATTCTTTTTTTTATCGAGCAAATAGAGAGAAGGGATGGCACGTACATTATAAAGGTGACTATTTCTTACGGTGGACTCTGCATCATACGCATTAATCCAATCTTTCGGGTATTGAGATGAATATTTCATCCATTCGGCGATATCGGGGTCGATATAGATATTCAATATGGTTAATTTTCCTGTCGCTATCAATCTCTGAACCTGTTCAGAATCATTGAGAGCATCAATGGTTAACAGACATTCATTACAACCAGGGTTGGAAAAGAAAAGTAAAGTATATGGAGAAGATATTTTATAAAGACTTCCATTTTTACCATTTGAAGTGGTGTATTTGAAGTCTGTGGCTGGTGTCCCAAGTCTGTTGAGGCAGCAATCAGAGAGGAGTTGCTGATATTTAATTCGAGACAGAGGATTCACAAGAACTGAAGAGGAGAGAGTTTCAAGGATAGGTATGAACATCTCTTCATTGCGATAATCTGAATTAGCACCATACAACACATGCTCTGAAATTTTAATAAAATAATCAAAGACAGTATTCTCCGGGTGTTCTGTTTTCAGTATTTCGGCTTTATGAACAGCTTTGTCCTGAGCAGAAAGGAAACAGGAGACTGAAACGTTTTGCAGTATCGTGATGTATTCCAGATAGGCATTATTAAAATCCTCACGCTTAACCCCCCCGACTAAAGAAGTATCTTGAGAATAGACCAACGAAGAATCCATAAATCTATCCCAGTAGTGCAATGCCAAATATTCGTAACAACCTGCCTCTGTATCGATAAAAGATGGAATGGTGACTTTGGGGAAAGGATGCGAAATAGAAGAATCATTATTGGGATGAGAAGCACAGCTGAAAGCTAAAAAGCTAATGACAACAAAGATGAGTATTCGCTTCATTGTTGACCTAAGAGGATTCGAACCTCTACTGACAGAACCAAAATCTGAAGTGCTACCATTACACCATAGGTCAATTACGGGGTGCAAATATAGATATTTTTTCAATAAAACAAGTAGTACAAAGCTATCCAAAAAGCAAATCTAACAGCTTTACCTATCAGCATATAGATGGAACACTTCCAGAAATTGATTTTATAAAATCCCAAGCCTATAGAAAATATATCGCCTACAAATGGCGTCCAACTCAGAAGTGCGAGCAACGCCCCATATTTATCAATCTTTTCCTTTTGTTTCTGAAGCTTTTCCTGGGTAATATGAAACCATTTTTCTATCCATTTCCACTTTCCAAGCCATCCCAGCCAATAAGAGGAGAGGCTTCCCAACCAGTTGCCTGAAGTAGCGGCAAAAAAACATAAGATGGGATCGCCTCCGGCCAAAAGAAGTCCAATAATGAGAAAATCTGCAGAAAAAGGGACAACAGTGGCCGCCATAAAAGAACCAAGGAACAGTCCCCAATAACCCCATTCCTGCAAAAATTCCACTAACGTATGGTTTTAAAGAAATCAGAGACGAGCTTTCCGCACTCATCTTCCATCACTCCTGAGATTACGACTGTCTTGGGATGGAGCAACGACGGAGAAAAAAGTGAATATCCTCTTTTGGGGTCTTTTGCACCATATACCACACTTTTTATCTGTGCCCAATTCAGGGCAGCAGCGCACATGGGACAGGGTTCAATTGTGACATACAGGGTGCAAACATCAAGGTATTTGCCTCCGAGTTTGTCTGTGGCCATTGTAATCGCCTGCATCTCTGCGTGAGCAGTAGGATCGTGAAGAGTCTCATTGAGATTGTGGGCTCGGGCGATGATGGACCCTTCGCAGACGACCACTGCGCCAATAGGTATCTCCCCGACAGACCCGGCTTTAACAGCTTCGCGGAGAGCTTCTTTCATATATTTTTCATGAATATCCATCAACTAATTAGGAGATATATTCCTGCTCCTGCGCCGTATCCCAAAAGAGCTAAGAGAGAAAACCTTTTTAAATAGTAGCTGAATGGTATTTTTTCTATTCCCATTACTGTCACACCGGAAGCAGAACCGATAATCAGGATACTGCCTCCTGTGACAGAGCAGTAAGCGAGAAATGTCCAGAAGGAACTATCTGTCATATAGGCACCTACATCTGCCAATGGATACATCCCCATAGTGGCTGCCACGAGTGCTACATTGTCGAGGAATGAAGAGCAAATACCAAGTAGAAATGCAGTCATATTGGGTTGAGAAATAACTGAATCAAGACCTTGAGACAGAGTTCTGAGGAAGCCAACCGAATTGAGAGCCTTAACAGACATCAAAACCCCAAGAAAATAGAGTACCGTCGATATATCCAACTTTTCAAAAAGAGAAGAAACCCTTATACTATCGGCAGTAGGGTCATTTGAACGGGCACTTTTGACATCTGTGATAATCCATAGTATGGCCAATCCAAGCAATACACCCATAAAAGGTGGAAGTTGAAGTACACTTTGAAGTACTGGGACCAAAGCAAGCGATGCGATACCAATCCAAAGCAATGTAGTCTGAAAATTCGGGGTAATGTAAGATGGCAAAGCAGAAGCATGATTTGTCGTCACTTCTCCGACTAAATCGCCTTTCTTAAACATAAATGTTACGATGGCCAAAGGAACTAACATCATCACTAAACCAGGAAGAAACACATGTGTTATTTGATGAGGGGCGGTAAGATTGTGCCCTGTCCACAGAATGAGGGTGGTGACATCACCGATAGGTGACCAGGAACCGCCTGCGTTGGCAGCTATGATTGTCATGCAGGCATATAGAAGTCTGTCGCCCTTTTCGGGGACAAGTTTACGAATGATGGCGATAACAACTATGACAGTGGCTAAATCTCCCAAAAGGGCTGATAGAAAGAAAGTTATTATTGAGAAAATCCACAACAACTTTCTCTTGCTTTTGGTCTTGATAGAGCGCGTTATGACAGAAAATGAACCGTGAGAGTCAAGTATCTCTATGATGGCCATGGATGCCAAAACAAAAAACAAAGTAGTGGAAACATCTCCGAGAGACTGAACTAAGGAAACTTCAAGATATTTATAGGCTTGTTGTGTGACACTCAGATCGGCAAATTCGGGAAATCCTGCCATGAAATTGTAGAGATATTCGGGTGGATGTGACGCGAAAAGGCCGACAGCATCCAAAAGATATAAAAGCCATAAAATAATACAAGTGGCGATGGCTGAAGCAGCTTTATTGATCTTGATAGTATCTTCAAAAGCGATGGCGAGAATGCCTAAAACAAAAATTACAGGCATCAGGTAAAAGACGGTCATAACATAGTGTTTTAAAAGTTGTATCGCAAATATAGTGACAATATGGCAGAAAAATCATTTGGCACTTATTTTGTTTCAACAACCTGCGCTAAGAAATATTGAAATCAAATAATTATACATTTAAATTTTACTAAAATGAAAATTAAACCATTAGCAGACAGGGTGTTAATAGAACCCAAAGAAGCTGAGACCAAAACAGCAAGCGGAATTTATATTCCGGAAACAGTTAAAGAAAAGCCACAACAGGGTAAAGTTATTGCAGTCGGTGCCGGAAAGAAAGACGAACCCATGGAACTCAAGGCAGGTGATAATGTCCTCTATGGCAAATATTCGGGAACTGAGATCACGGTAGATGGCAAGAATTATCTTATGATGCGCCAGTCAGATGTTTTAGCAATAATGTAAAAGGGAAATATTATGTCAAAAGAAATTAAATTCAATATGGAAGCACGCAACCTTATGAAAGAGGGTGCTGATGCTCTTGCAAATGCAGTAAAAGTAACATTGGGACCTAAAGGTCGTAACGTGGTCATCGATAAGAAATTCGGTGCACCTCAGGTTACAAAAGACGGTGTCACAGTTGCCAAAGAAATCGAACTTGAAGATCATTTCCAAAATATGGGTGCTCAGATGGTTAAAGAAGTAGCATCCAAAACTAATGACCAGGCCGGTGATGGTACTACTACTGCTGCTGTCCTGGCACAGGCTATTATCAATGTAGGTCTTAAAAATGTGACCGCAGGTGCCAATCCCATGGATTTGAAACGTGGTATAGACAAGGCAGTGGAGACAGTAATTGTAGATCTTAAAAAACAAACACATAAAGTCGGCAACGATATAGCCAAAGTGGAGCAGATAGCTACCACTTCTGCCAACAATGACGCTTTTATAGGGAAACTTATTGCCGATGCCATGAGCAAGGTTAAAAAAGAAGGCGTTATCACAGTAGAAGAAGCCAAAGGTACTCAGACCGAGGTGAAAGTGGTAGAAGGTATGCAGTTTGACAGAGGTTATATCTCTCCTTATTTTATGACCAATCCGGATAAGATGGAGGCTGTTCTCGATTCACCTAAGATATTGATTACAGACAAGAAACTTTCTGCAATGAAAGATCTCCTTCCTATTCTCGAACCTATTGCTCGTGATGGTAAATCACTTTTGATTATCGCTGAAGATGTAGAGGGCGAGGCTCTTACCACCATGGTCGTAAACAGACTTCGTGGCACATTGAAAATAGCAGCAGTCAAAGCTCCGGGATTTGGAGATCGTCGTAAAGAGATGCTTCAGGATATTGCCATTCTTACAGGTGGTCAGGTAATCTCTGAAGAGAGAGGCTTTACTCTTGAAAATGCCACTCCTGATATGCTTGGTGAGGCTGAAAAAATCACCATCGACAAGGAGAACACAACCATTGTCAATGGTAAAGGCAATAAAGAAGCAATTGCTGACCGTGTAGCTCAGATACGTAAACAGATTAGCACCACTACTTCAGATTATGATCGCGAAAAATTGCAGGAAAGACTTGCCAAACTCGCCGGTGGAGTAGCTGTTCTCTATGTAGGAGCTGCTTCTGAAGTCGAAATGAAGGAAAAGAAAGATAGAGTTGAGGATGCACTCAATGCTACACGTGCTGCAGTGGAGGAAGGTATTATCCCCGGTGGTGGTGTTGCATTCATCCGCGCCATCGCTGCTCTTAGCAAAATAAAAGCTGACAATGAAGATGAGCAGACCGGTATCAATATCATAGCAAAAGCTATTGAAGCTCCTCTCCGTATGATCGTGGAAAATGCAGGAGTTGAAGGCAGTGTCGTAGTTCAGAAAGTAAAAGAAGGTAAAGCCGACTTCGGTTACAATGCTCGTACAGACAAATATGAACCTCTGTTTGCAGCAGGTGTAATTGACCCTACCAAAGTTACCCGTATTGCTCTCCAGAATGCTGCTTCCGTAGCAGGAATGTTCCTCACTACTGAATGTGTTCTTGCAGACAAAAAAGAAGAAACACCCGCAGTACCTCCGATGAATCCCGGTATGGGCGGTATGATGTAGAATTCTTATAGTAGTATTGAAAAGCCGATTGATGTTATCAACCGGCTTTTTTGATGTTAAATGAGATAATAATTGCTACTTTTGCACGGTAAATCAGCAAATAAGAGTACGATGAAGAATTTTGTCAAAGAACTTGAGTGGAGAGGGATGATTCATGATATGATGCCCGGCACCGAGGAATTTTTAATGAAAGAGCAATGTTCAGGTTATTTGGGAATTGACCCAACGGCAGATTCGTTGCATATTGGGCACCTGGTGGGTGTAATGATGCTTAAGCATCTTCAGAATTGCGGTCACAGACCTATCGCACTTTTGGGGGGAGCAACGGGGATGGTAGGTGACCCTTCCATGAAATCGGCCGAAAGGAATCTCCTTGATGAGCAGACCCTTCATCACTATCAAACTGAGATTAAAAAACAACTTTCCCGTTTTCTTGATTTTGACAGCACCTCATCCAATGCAGCAATATTGGTGAATAATTGGGATTGGATGAAGGATTACAGTTTTTTAAATTTTGTGAGAGATATCGGCAAGCATATTACCGTCAACTATATGATGAGTAAAGATTCTGTGAAAAAAAGACTTTCCGGAGAGGACAGAGAAGGAATGTCTTTTACAGAATTTTCATATCAGCTTCTGCAGGGTTATGACTTCACATACTTGTATGAGCATTATGGATGCAAATTGCAAATGGGAGGAAGCGACCAATGGGGAAATATCACGACAGGTACCGAGTTAATACGTCGCAAACTTTCGGGAGAAGCCTATGCCCTCACTTGTCCTCTCATCACCAAAGCAGATGGTGGTAAATTTGGTAAGACCGAGAAAGGGAATATTTGGCTCTCTGCCGACCGTACTTCACCATACACATTCTACCAGTTTTGGCTCAATGTGAGCGATGAAGATGCTCAGAAATACATCAGGATATTCACAATGCTTGATAAAGAGGAGATAGAAAACGTGGTGGCAGAACATAACCAGGCCCCTCATTTGAGAATTTTACAGAAACTTCT
>CAYMAX010000001.1:56026-113653 GCA_964388595.1 uncultured Muribaculaceae bacterium | reverse complement strand
CCTGCCGCTAGCGTTCATCCTGAGCCAGGATCAAACTCTTCATTGTATATGTTTATATTTTTCTAAGCTGTCCTGACTATTAGATATATTATGACGAGGTTATTTGTACTTAACCTCTACCTTTTCACTCTTCAATGCTATCAATGAACTTTTTCTCGCCTCGTTTTTCCGAAACGGGCTGCAAAGATAGAGACTTTTTTTTTACACGCAAATTTATCTGTGACTTTTTTTAATTTTATTTAACTTCGCAAAATGTATTGGAAATTATTTACCTCTTTTGCCAAAGTTGGAGCCTTCACCATAGGTGGCGGATACGCTATGATACCCATCATAGAGAGCGAGGTAGTGAAGAAAAATAAATGGATCACAGAAGAAGAATTTCTTGATATTATCGCCGTGGCCCAAAGTGCCCCCGGTCTGATTGCAGTCAATGTCTCTATCTTCATAGGTCATAAACTCCATGGTGTCAAAGGAAGTATCGTCGCCACTCTCGGAAGTATCCTGCCCTCCTTTATCATTATACTTCTCATCGCAGCTATCTTCACTGAATTTAAAGATATTCCTGCAGTACAGGCTGTTTTTAAGGGAATCCGCCCCGTAGTGGTCTCACTGATAGCTGTACCTGTCGTCAATATGGCGAGGAAAAATAAGCTTAACCTGCTGACCGGAGGAATTGCACTGGCCGCAATGCTCCTTATTGCGTTTCTGCACATTTCCCCTATCTGGATACTCCTCACAGTAGCCGCAGCGGCTCTCATTGTTACCTATATTAAGGAGAAGAAGGAGGTTAAAAAATGATATTCTGGCAACTATTTTACACCTTTTTCCTCATAGGAATGTTTACTTTCGGCGGAGGTTATGCGATGCTTCCCCTCATTCAGAACCAGGTAGTATTCGAGCACCAGTGGGTGACTATGGAGGGTTTTACCGATATCGTGGCCATTTCTCAAATCTCCCCCGGTCCCATTGGCATCAACAGCGCCACATACATCGGATATTCAGTTTTGCAAAATCTTGGCTATAGCTGGGGCCTGTGCTTTCTTGGCTCTCTCACTGCCACTATTGCAGTAGTACTCCCCTCTTTTCTTGTGGTATTATGGATTTGTATCCTTTTTGAAAAGTACAAGACTAATAAATGGTTCGCCTCCATTTTATATTACCTGCGACCTGCTGTCATCGGTATGATTGCCGCAGCTGCCATTATGCTCATATCCCCCGAAAATTTCATTGATTGGAAAAGTTGGGTGCTCTTCGCAGTCGCCGTCATCGTTTCGTTATTGTGGAAAGTCAATCCGATATACATCATTCTTGCTTCCGGCCTCGTAGGTTATATTATTTACTGACAGAAATCTTTTTATTATATTTGTAGGAAGCTATTAGCACTATTACCAACATGAAAGAAACATTACTTGCCATCCTTTTGACGTTAGGCTCTTTGTCCCTCTGTGGACAGGATCAGAGATTTGAAAAATTTAAACAGCAGAGAGAACAGGAATTTCAGAAATACACCCTTGAACAACAGAAAGAGTTTGAGAACTTCAAACAACAATATGAAGAAGCTTTCGCCAGGTATAAAGCCAATTACGAAAAGTTTCTGAATGAAGAATTGTCTGTAGTCAACCTGATGGCAGATGATGACAACGTCAAGATTAAGCCGCTTCCCAAGTCCCTCCGGCCCAAAACATTCGTCTCCACTGCAGAGCAAGAGAGAAAATCCATTGATAAAAACAAAGTCGAGCTCCATAAGTTGACACCTCTTGAAGCTGCCGGTCAATTCTCCAATTCAAAAGATTCGATTACCATTATGAAGGAAAGTTTAGCCGCCGTGGAAGAGATTAACAAGGTGCTTGAAAATGTAGAAGTGCCTAAAGAAAATGAAGTAGTTGCGAAAACAGAAGAGAAGGTAGAAGTGAAGATCGAAGAGAAAGCAAAGACCGAAGAGAAAGCTGAAGTAAAAGTGGAAGAAAAAGCAAAGGTTGAAGAGAAAGCAGAAGTGAAAGTAGAAGAGAAAGCAAAAGTGAAAGTAGAAGAGAAAACAAAAGTGGAAGAAAAAACAGAAGCAAAAGTCGAAAAAGAGAAAAAACCCGCGACCGTCTCGACTATAGGTTCGCATATCCCCAAGGGCAAACCTACCAACTACTCAAGAATCTCTTCTCCATTTGGGCCTCGCATTCATCCCATCACTCACCGCTCTCAGACACACAAGGGAGTAGATCTCAAAGCCAACAATATGACACCCATTTTTGCCACTGCTGATGGTATAGTGACTTTCGCACGATACAATGGGGGATATGGCAATTTTGTAAAAATCAATCACGAAAATGGTTACAAGTCTGCTTATGCCCACCTTGAGACGATAGCCGTCCATCCCGACTCCCCCATCAGAAAAGGGGACATCGTAGGATATGTAGGGTCTACAGGTAACTCTACCGGCTATCATCTTCACTACGAAATATATTACGAGGACAAACTTATGGACCCCGCCACCACTTTATAACACACATTATGAAACGATTATTATTCTTTCTCTCTCTTGCTTTTCTCTCTTGCTCCTGTAAAAACGACCCTGAGCCCCAACCTCAGGCCTATACTTTTGCCAAAGGGGCAGACATCAGTTGGATTACGGATATGGAATCCAAAGGCATCAAATTTTACAACTCTTCCGGGGAACAGCGGGAGTGTACCACTCTTATGAAAGAATTGGGAATGAATTCCATTCGTCTGAGAGTATGGGTAGACCCCACCACAGACGGATGGTGTGGCAAGAGTGACGTCCTGGAGAAAGCTCGTAGAGCCAATAATCTGGGGATGAGAATAATGATAGATTTTCATTATAGCAATTACTGGGCTGACCCGAGTAAACAAAATAAACCCGCTGCCTGGGCTCAACTAAGTTTCAATGACCTGGTCAAGGCCGTCACAGATCACACCACCGATATTTTAAATGCCCTGAAAGCAGCAAACATTACTCCCGAATGGATTCAGATAGGCAATGAGACCACTGACGGTATGCTTTGGGACGATGGTAAGGCTTCTCTTCACATGGCCCAATACGCCAAACTTCATCAGGCCGGATACAATGCTGCCAAAAACATCTTCCCCAAATCACAAGTCATAGTACATATCGACAACGGATGGAAATACAGCACTCTTGAGTGGATTCTTGATGGGTTGAGATCAAACGGCGGAAGGTGGGACATTATCGGAGTCTCGTTATATCCTGCAGGCTGGGATAAAGACTTCGACAAGTGGGAGGAAAAGACAGCTCAATGCCTTACCAATATTCCCTTGCTCGTCAGCAGGTACAACACCAATGTGATGATTTGTGAAGTGGGCATGAATTGGAACTATGCCTCTGCATGTAAGGCTTTTCTCACAGAACTTATTACCAAGGGAAGGGCATTGCCCGACAATCAGTGTCTTGGTGTGTTTTACTGGGAGCCTGAGAGCAATTCTTCATGGAATAATTATCAGTTGGGTGCATTTGATGCGACTTACAAACCCACAATAGCAATGGAGGCTTTCGCATTATGAAAAATCTTTCTTTCCTGCTCTGTTTGCTAATTCTTCTTCCATTTTACTCACCTGTAAGTGCTCAGACACGCAGAGTACAGGCGCTTACTTCAGGATGGGAATTCCATCGCGGAGAGAAAGAAGATTCCTCCACTTGGGAGAGAGTTAGTATCCCTCACGATTGGGCCATCAGCGGACCTTTTGACAGAAATAACGACCTTCAAAAAGTCGCTATCATACAGAACAATGAAGAGATAGCTTCCGTAAAGACAGGCCGTACCGGAGGTCTCCCGTATCAGGGCATAGGATGGTACCGCTACTCATTGGATGTCGCTCTCAAAGATGATATGGTGCCCGGTGACAAAGAGTTTACACTTCTTTTTGACGGGGCGATGAGTCTTGCCAAGGTATTTGTAAATGGACATCAGGCATGCTTTTGGCCTTACGGCTATAACTCTTTCTCCTGCTCCATCACTCCATACCTCCACTCAGACGGCAAAGACAATCTTATCGAAGTGCGTCTTGAAAATCTTTCTCAATCTTCTCGTTGGTATCCCGGCGCAGGACTCTATCGCAATGTCTATCTCATAGAGACCAATCACATTCACATTCCCGTGTGGGGGACACAGGTTCTAACCACCATCTCTCCCGATTATAAAAGTGCCGAAGTCAAAGTTATTACCAAAATAGAGGGAGTAAGCACTCTGCCCGATAACGCTCCGGAGATTTCTCTGGTCACCGAGATACGTGATGCCTCCGGCAAATGGATTGCAGGCTCCAATATTTTCAAAGAATTGAAGTGTGAGGATTCTTCTTCAATATCCGGTTCAAGAATAATACTTGCAGAACAGACTTTCACGATAGCCGACCCACAACTATGGTCACCCGAAAGTCCTTCTCTCTATAAAGCAGTAAGTCAAGTGATTATTCGACCTTCTCATTCTGTCGGTCAAAGACAAATGGTAGCTGCCAAAGAGATAGCTTCAGATTCATACTCCACTACATTTGGAATAAGAAATACGGAGGTGAGAAAAGGGGCCGGATTCTTCCTCAATGGTGAGCCACGCAAATTTAAAGGTGTCTGCCTTCATCACGATTTGGGACCATTGGGGACAGCTGTCAATAAATCTGCCCTCAGGCATCAGCTGACTATGCTCAAAGAGATGGGAGCAGATGCCATACGTACTACACACAATATGCCTTGTACGGAGTTGATTGAACTCTGTGACGAGATGGGATTTATGGCAATAGTTGAAAACTTCGATGAATGGGATGTACCCAAATGCGCCAACGGATATCATCTTTATTTCAACGAATGGGCAGAAAAAGATATGGTAAATATGATTCACCACTTCCGCAACAATCCTTCGGTAGTGATGTGGAGCATAGGCAACGAAGTGCCCACCCAATGGAAACCTGAAGGGTATAAAGTCGCCACATTTCTTAGAGATATTTGCCACAGAGAAGATCCCACGAGGCTTGTCACTTGCGGCATGGATCAAGTGGATGCTGTCCTGTCCAATGGATTTGCTGCCATTATGGATGTCCCCGGCTTTAATTACAGGACACACAAATATCTTGAAGCTTACGATAAATTGCCGCAGAAAGTTCTTCTGGGGAGCGAAACTGCCTCTACCGTCAGCTCTCGAGGTGTATACCATTTCCCCGTGGAGATAAAAGCGGATGCTCTCCATTCAGACCACCAAAGTTCTTCCTACGATGTTGAGTATTGCTCATGGTCCAACATCCCTGAGAAAGATTTTGCACTCGCTGATGATTACTCATGGACGATGGGACAATTTATCTGGACAGGGATTGATTATCTTGGAGAGCCCTCTCCATACGATACAGATGCGTGGCCCAATCATAGTTCGATGTATGGTGCCATTGACCTTGCCTGCATTCCCAAAGACAGATATTATCTCTACAGAAGTATCTGGAATACCACAGATAATACTTTGCATGTGCTTCCCCACTGGAATTGGAAAGGGCACGAAGGGGAAAATATTCCAATTTTCGTCTACACATCCTATCCCGCAGCAGAATTATTTGTCAACGGAAAGAGTTATGGGGTCAGAACAAAGAGTGACAGCACCATTCTCAACCGGTACAGGATTATTTGGGACAATGTCCCCTATAAAAAGGGTAAAGTCGTCGTGAAAGGTCTTGATAAAGAAGGTAATGTCCTTCAGGAGACTTCTGTTAAAACCGCTGGAAAGGCTCATCACATAGAACTCTCCGCAAGCAGGTCTGAACTAATCGCAGGAGGAGATGATTTAGTCTATATCACAGTGAAAATTGTCGATAAGAAGGGCGTTCTCTGCCCTCTCGACACTTCTATAGTACGCTTCGATGTGGACAATGGTATACTTAAAGCAGTAGGCAACGGAGATCCCACCTGCCTCGATTCATTTCAAGGTCCGCAGATGCACGCCTTCGGAGGGATGTTAACTGCAATAATAGGAACATCCACCACTTCCGGTCCTATCGAAGTCAAAGCTTCTGCAAAGGGACTGAAAAGTTCCACAATCATATTACAAGCACAATAATCAAAATAAATATCAACGATGAAAGAGAAAATTAAATCACAATTTCTGCAACATTTTAAAACAGAAGGCGAATTCTACGCCTCAGCAGGACGTATCAATCTTATCGGAGAACATACCGATTACAATGGTGGATTCGTATTTCCCGGAGCCATCGACAAAGGAATGATGGCAGAAATAAAGCTCAATGGCACAGATAAAGTCCGCGTATATTCTGTCGATTTGGACGATTATGCAGAATTTGGCTTCAACGAAGAAGATGCTCCTAAGGTAGCATGGGCACGCTACATCTTCGGAGTATGCCGCGAGATTATCAAAAGAGGAGGTTCACTGAAAGGATTTGACACTGCTTTTGCAGGGGATGTCCCTCTCGGAGCCGGAATGTCCTCTTCTGCTGCACTTGAGAGTGTCTATGCATTTGCATTGAATGATATTTTTTCTCTCAAAATCGATAAGTTTGAACTTGCCAAGATAGGACAATCGACAGAGCACAATTATTGCGGAGTCAATTGCGGTATTATGGACCAGTTTGCCTCTATCTTCGGAAAGGCAGGTAGCCTCATCCGTTTGGATTGCCGCTCTTTGGAGTATAAATACTTCCCGTTTCACCCCAAAGGATATAAATTGGTCCTCTTGGACACCGTTGTAAAGCATGAGCTTGCATCGTCGGCTTACAATCAGCGCCGTATTTCCTGCGAGAATGCAGCCAAAGCCATTAAAGCCAACGGACACCCTGAAGTAGAATTTCTCCGAGACGCTTCCATACCAATGCTTGAAGAGGTAAGAGATAAAATCTCCGGAGAAGATTTCATGCGAGCTGAATATGTCATTGACGAGATAAAGAGAGTGCTTGATGTGTGCGATGCACTTCAGAAAGATGATTATCAGACCGTCGGGAAAAAGATGTATGAGACACACCATGGTATGAGCAAACTCTACGAAGTAAGCTGCGAAGAGCTTGATTTTCTGAACAAGGTAGCTCTTGAATGTGGCGTCACCGGTTCTCGAGTGATGGGTGGTGGATTTGGTGGCTGCACCATCAATCTGGTCAAAGAATCACTCTATGATGATTTTATCGCCAAAGCTGTGGCTTCATTTGCCAAGCGTTTTGGGCATAATCCCAAGGTTTACCCTGTGGTCATAAGCGACGGAGCACGTAAACTTTAATCGACCATTATGATTACATTGACTAATAAATCAGGTGCTTCAGTCTCTTTTACCGAGATTGGAGCAGGTATTGTCTCTATGGTAGTGCCCGATGAGAAGGGGCAAATGACAGATATTGTCCTGGGATATAAATCCGATGAGAGCTATCTCGGAGATGGCCCATGTGCAGGAAAGATTCCCGGGCGATATGCCAATCGAATAGCCCGCGGTCTGTTTACTCTCGAAGGCCGTCAATACAAACTTGATGTGAACAATGGCCCCAATCATCTCCATGGCGGATTTGATGGATTCTCCAATCGCAAGTGGAATTATAAGACAGATAACAAAACGAAAGTCTCTTTTTATCTGACAAGTCCAGATGGCGATCAAGGCTATCCTTCTCGTCTCGATGTGGTAGCAACATATTCTTGGAGTGACGACTGCACCCTGACCCTCGACATTGCAGCTCAATCTGATGGCACCACCATACTCAATCTCACCAATCATACCTATTGGAATCTCTCAGGAGAAGATTCAGGGTCTGTTCTAGGGCACCATCTTCAATTGTTTGCTTCTCACTATCTTCCTACCGATGACACACTTATCCCTACCGGCGAAATAGCTGATGTAGCTGGTACTCCTATGGATTTCACATCAGAAAAAGTCATCGGAGAAGATATTAAAGCAGATTTCCCCGCATTGAAGTATGGCAAAGGATATGACAATTGCTGGGTAATAGATGGCATCAATGACGGGAAAGTGAAAAAAGCTGCCATCCTGACTTGCCCGTGTGGTAAACGCAAACTTGAAATATCCACCAACCAGCCTGCCGTGCAAGTATATACAGGCAATTGGCTTGAAGGCTCGCCCAGAAGCAAATCGGGAAGAGGATATCATGATTACGATGGAGTGGCCATAGAATGCCAAAGTTTTCCCGACTCTCCCAATCACGACAACTTCCCCTCTACAGTCTTACATAAAGGGGAGATGTATCATCGAATTATCAAGTTTCGCTATATCGTCTGAATTATTTCGTTGACCTTGGCGACTTTCTCGTCGAGGAGTTCGCGAGTAGTGGCTTCGCATATAAAACGAAGATAAGGTTCGGTGTTGGAAGGACGGATATTGAACCACCAATCCTTAAATTCTACTCGATAGCCATCAAAATCGAGGACAAGGATGGGTGTCTCTTTCGCGATGAAATAGTCGCGAACTGCATCCATTGCCTCTTTTTTCTTGTCAATCTTATAATTGATCTCACCTGAATTCTGATAACGGACTATCTTCGAAATAAGCTGGGAGACAGAGACCCCCTGTCTCTTCATTGACGACATGATATCAAGAATAATAAGCGAAGCAAGTATTCCGCTGTCGGAATAAAAGAAATCTTTGAAATAGTAATGACCTGCCAATTCTCCCCCGAAAAGTCCGTCTATCTCTCTTAATTTGGGTGCTGCATAAGCGCGCCCTACCCTCCAAGTGTTAATCTGAGCCCCCATCGGGGAGAGATATTCTCCTACTGCCTTCGAACTTCTGATGTCCTGAAGTGCCTTCGCCGTGATTTTCCCACGGTGATTTTTAATCACTCTCCTCCTTTTGTCAGACTCAGGACTTGTCCCTATGCCACACATGAAGAAATTGCCTAATACGGCTATCATGAGGTCGGGAGAGATAAATTCTCCTTTTTCGTCAATAAAGACCACTCTGTCTGCGTCCCCATCATATATTACCCCAATATCGCATTTATTCTCAACGACATATTTTCTCAACTGCAGGGTGTTCTCGGGGAGGAGCGGATTAGGTTCGTGATTGGGGAAAGAGCCATCGAGCTTATCATTGATATAATGCACCTTTTCGCCTTCAGTAATAATATCTTTGATGAAAAGAGCAGATACACCATTGCAAAGGTCCAATGCTATGTTTAGATTGGAATAATCTCCTTTGAATCTCATCTGAAAAGCAACATATTCGCGTCGAAGATCCAATGGATAGACCTTACCTTTCTTTCCTTCAGAAACTTTATTACAGGGACGTTTTTCATTTATCCACTGCTCTATGGTGCCAAGGCCGGTATCATATCCTACAGGCAGAGCATTTTCTCTCGACACTTTTAGTCCATTGTCTGCCTTTGGATTGTGAGAAGCAGTAATCTGTACAGAAGCTTTAAACTTCTTGGCAGCAGTGACATAATAGACATAGGGGGTGGTGGCAAGCCCCAAGTCATATACATCAGCACCTGCATCAGTGATTCCCTGAAGAAGATACTCATGTATCTCAGGGGAAGAAAATCTCATATCTCTTCCCACTGCTATCTTATCTGTGTGGAGAAGTTCAGGAAGAAAAAAACCAACCTTATAAACAGTATCCTTGTCAAAATCTTTATTGTAAGTGCCTCTGATATCGTAAGCGTGAAATGCTCCCATGATGTTATTTCTTTTCGAGTTTTATTTTATAAGCAGCTCTGACTTTACCTTTGGAGATATTGTGCAGTTTGCTGCTAATCATCTTTTTACGAATAGGTGCCACTTTATCTGTGAAGATAATCCCCTGAAGATGGTCCATCTCGTGTTGCACCATTCTGCAGGCAAATTCGTCAAACACTTCATTCTTCAGGACAAAGAATTCATCATAATATTCGACCTGAATTTTCTTGGGACGAACTATATCGCAATGGATATCGGGGACACTGAGACAACCTTCGCTATATTCTATGGTCTCTTCACTTTCCATAATCACTTTAGGATTGATCATCGCCCTGCGAAACCCTTTCAGGTAGGCATAAGTATCAGCGTAATCACTGCCGTCGACCACCAACAATTGTATCGATTGGCCTATTTGAGGAGCAGCAAGTCCCACTCCATCTGCACTTTTCATAGTCTCAAACATGTCGTTGATGAGTTCAGTCATCTTCTTCTTGTCGAGATTGGCCATATCTATCTCTTTCGCTTTTTCCCTGAGAACATCTGAACCGTAAACAAAAATTGGCAATATCATATCTTGACGAATATTATAATTTACTTCCGAAAGCTAAGTCACCGGCATCACCAAGACCCGGGATGATGTATGATTTGATAGTAAGCTCCTCATCTATGGCACCTACCCACAAAGTGGTGTTTTTCTGGGGAAGATGCTTGAAAAGATATTCTACCCCTTCTTTGCTTGCTATGGGGCAGACTATATGAGATGAAGAAGGAGTACCCTCTTCGAGAAGTTTCTTGTAGGAAAGATAGACTGAAGAGCCTGTAGCAAGCATTGTGTCGGCCAAGATTAAAACCTTGTTTTCAATCCCGGGAGAAGTGATGTACTCTACCTGAATCTCAAATTGGTTGTCTTTTCCATACTTGCGGTATGCAGCGATAAAAGCATTCTGAGCTTTATCAAAAAAACGAAGCATGCCGTGGTGAAGAGGAAGTCCTGCCCTGAGTACAGTGGCAAGCACCAAGTCATCTTTTATGACATTGCAACTTGCAATACCGAGAGGAGTGGTGACATCAAGGGGTTGATAATGGAGAGTCTTGCTAATCTCGTAAGCGAATATCTCTCCCACCCTCTCAAGATTATAGCGAAATCTCATACTGTCTTTCTGAATGTTTTTATCTCGCATCTCGGAGAGGAACTGTCCCAACACCGAATTGTGATCACCTAAATTGATTACTTTCATACACCTGCTATTTTGTGGCAAATGTAATCCTTTTTTCTCAAGTTCCGTCCGAAAAGCTATAATGCTTATCTCCTGCAATGATGATATGATCTATCAGAGAAATATCGAAAAGGGCAGCTGCCTCTTTTAGAAGACGGGTCTGTCTTTTGTCCTGTTCCCCCGGGTATGGATTGCCCGAAGGATGATTGTGAACTATGATAATGGAACTCGCAAGCAGATTGACCGCTTTTTTGATAATCAATCTCGAATCCATCACTGTAGAACTTATTCCACCTACACTCACCCTCTCTTTGGCAATCATTCTGTTGCCTCGGTTGAGAAATAGCACCCAGCACTCTTCGTGAGGGAGAGAACGAAGCATGGGTGAAAGAATTTTCAACACAGATGCAGATGATGTGATGACAGGCTTCTCCTCAGGGATCTCGCTGGCAAGCCTAATGGCGAGTTCAAAAGATGCAACAATAGATACCGCTTTGACAGAGCCTATTCCTTTGACCTTGATGAGGTCTTGAAGAGAGAACTGTGACAAAGAGTTTAGAGAATTGGATGCTTTATCCAACATATTACGAGACACTTCCACTGCATTCTTGTCAGACGAACCGGTCCTGATAAGAATGGAGAGAAGCTCTGAATCAGTAAGAGATGAGGCACCTTTAGAAATCAATTTCTCACGCGGTCTCTCATCCTTCTTCCAATCTTTGATTTTAACATTAGATGCCATAACAATAAATAAAAAAACTCTCCCGAAATAAGGAAAGTTTTCTTATCTATTAAGACAAAAACGTATAAAACTTATAGTTTGTTAACGTGAACAGCTATGCCGCTCTTTAGGTTGGCAGCTTTATTGGAATGAATAACATTAATCTTCGCAAGTCTGTCTATCATAGATGAGACTTTGGGAAGTAAAGCTGTAGCAGCTTCTTTGTCTGTAGTGTTTCTTAACGCTCTGATAGCGTTTCTAGTAGTTTTTGCATAATAACGATTATGCACTTTGCGTGTCTCGCTCTGGCGATTGCGCTTGTCAGCTGATGCGTGATTTGCCATTATAAAATCTATTTATTATTTCAGTAGTGGGTGGGGGAATCGAACCCCCATTGCAAGAATGAAAATCTTGAGTACTAACCGTTATACGAACCCACCGAGAATTTTGGGAGTGCAAAGGTAGAAATATTTTTTTACCCTGCAAATTATTTAGCCCATTCAAAAGAATATATGATGGATTCTACATATCTCAAATAGTTGCGCTTATCATATTTGGGTGCATAGACAAATCCCTGAATCACTAAAAGGTGATTATGGCTTTTTTCAGGCATTATATGACAAATAAAGGGACCACCCATATAGTCATTCTCAAGTTCCCACAGTCCGCGTATCTCCATGATATCTTGCTTGTTGTAGGTAATAGGATAGAGACCGGGCTGTATCATTTTACTCACCACCATGTAACTATTGTCACGCATACCGGGGACATTGGAGCGAAGCATCTCATTGATTTGAGGTACTATCTCTTCGACTTTAATCTCATTAAGCTCGACATACGGAAGTCTGTAGATGAAGATTCCCTGATTGACGAAAGTGGTCTCGTGAGATACCCAGATAAAATCAGACGATTTCTTCTTGATACTGTAGTCTTTGGTAAAATATGGAGAACCGCCAAAAGTCTTAGTCACTGCTACACGTATATCTCTATTCTCGAATTTTTTGGAATTGTTGATGATTCTGTCTCTCTCCTTCTGCTCTATGGCATTAATGATCTTTTCTCTGTTATTGACCAACAATTCTACAGTCTCCTCCTTGGTGGGTGCAGAGACTGTAATCACTATTTGGGGATATGCCCAGACATCAGATTGAAATTTAATACCTGCAGTATCGACCTTCGTACCAGTATTGATGACTATAATGTTTCTATGAAGCAAGAAAGCCCCTTTCATCGAGCTGTGGGGAGCATTATAAACGGTAAATAATGTCTCTTTCTGAGGGAGAAATGGATAATCGGCGGTAAGGGTATTCCTCAATTCCGACCCAATCTCTCCTTCCCAATATGGTTTCTCAACCACCACAAGGACTTCACCTGCTTTACCCGTAATGCTGGGAAGATAGTTGATTCTGTTCTGTGATTTGCCCTTGCAGGCACTCAGGAGTGCCAAAGTCAATAAACTCAGAGCGATAATTTTAATGTATCTCATAATAATTATTTAAATAATCGGTAAATATCGTTGCCAAAAGCGAGAAAGATAAGGGCAAAAAGAATAATCATCCCTATTATCTGAGCTATCTCTAAAAATTTATCTGATGGTTTTCTGCGGGTAATAATCTCGTAGAGAGTGAACAGAATGTGTCCCCCATCCAATCCCGGGATTGGTATCAGATTGAGAACTGCCAACATCACTGAAAGCCATGCTATGATATTCCAGAAAATCTCCCAATTCCATACAGTCGGGAATATTTTCCCTATGGCGATAAAACTCCCCACTGATTTGTATGCCTGAGTCTTGGGAGAAAAAATCAGACCAAGTTCCTGAACATAATTGCCAATGGTAGAGAATGTCTTTTTAAATCCCGCAGGAATGGCTGAAAAGAAAGAATAACTTTTCTTGGTGACGTTAAATTCTGATACATCATTGGCAAGCATTACCTCTATCTTACCCTCCCGGCTTACAACCACCGGAATGGGGACCATATCTTCTCCCCTTTTAAAATCTATGATGATGCCTTCTCCCTGATATTTCTGCAAAGCCTGCTGAAGGTCTTCTATGCTCAGCACATCATAGTCGCCCACCTTCTCAAATACATCCCCCTTCATCATCCCTGCAGAAGCATTGATAGATGTATCGGGGATCTCTGCTATCGATATGGGAGCACACAAAGAGAACATCCCAGGAGTATTGAGAATAGCAGGAATATATGCAGGGTCTATCTCTATGGTGACAGTGTCGTTGCCACGAAGTACTGTTGCCTGTTTTGCCTGAGAACGAGCCAGATTGACCTGCAGTTGATTGAAATCGACATCTATCTGAGAAGCATCATCGAAAGAGAGGATTTTATCTCCTGTGCGGAAACCAATTTCATGCGAAAGTTGATTGGTCACTATTCCATATTTAGCATCGGAATTGACTAAATATTCTTCCCCCCAGGTAAATAGAAGAGCACTGAAAAGAATTATTGCAAGCAGAAAATTATTGAATACTCCGCCGAACATCACTATAAGCCGCTGCCAGGCGGGTTTACTCCTGAATTCATAGGGCTGCGGCGGTTTAGACATAGTTTCCTTATCCAAAGATTCGTCTACCATCCCCGATATTTTGCAAAAACCCCCAAGCGGGATACATCCTATACCAAATTCAGTATCGCTGTTTTTGGGCTTGAATTTGAAAATAGCGGGAGGAAAGAAAAGATAAAATTTCTCTACCCTGATTTTAAATATTCTTGCAAATATGAAGTGCCCGAATTCGTGAACAATGATGAGAATAGAGAGGGCTATTATGACTTGAACTATACGAATGATAACATCCATCACACTATACTATTGAATTATTAAACTGTTAGCATATTCTCTGCATTCCTTGTCTGTGGCAAAAATATCATCCAGAGTAGGCTCCTGAATAAACGAACTTTTATTGATAGTTCTCTGGATAATATCAGGAATAATACAGAAATTAATTTTCCCGTCGAGGAAAGCTTTGACGGCTACCTCATTGGCTGCATTCATGGCGCAGGGAACATTTCCGCCAGATTTGATGGCACTGTATGCTATTTTCATACAAGGAAATTTAACATCGTCAGGTGACGAAAATGTAAATCCTCCCAACTTGGCAAGATCCACTCTGGGGACCTCCAATGGCAACCTATATGGATATGAGAAAGCATATTGAATAGGAATTTTCATGTCCGGATAGCTCATCTGCGCAATAATCGAGCCATCTTCGAACTGAACCATCGAGTGAATGTATGATTGAGGATGGATGAGAATATCGATATTTTCAGGTTCGACTCCAAAAAGCCACTTCGCTTCAATCATTTCAAACCCCTTATTCATCATTGTGGCAGAATCAATGGATACTTTAGGCCCCATATTCCAACGAGGATGATTGAGAGCATCTTCCACTGTAACATTGCCCATATCTGATGGTGATGTTCTCAGGAAAGGACCTCCTGACGCGGTGAGAATAATCTTCTCTATTGGGGACCTCTCTCCCTGAAGGCATTGGAAGATGGCCGAATGCTCTGAATCAACGGGGATGATGACACTATTATGTTCTTTGGCAGTCTCAGTCACTATTTTGCCCGCAGCAACAAGAGTCTCCTTGTTGGCAAGAGCAACACTTTTGCCTGAAGAAAGGGCAGCTATGGTAGGCTTCAAACCACTAAATCCGACCATCGCTGTGAGAACCATATCGATATTGCTGCTCGAAGATAGAATATCAGATATACACTCACTGCCGGCAAAGACTTTGATGTCTTTAGGAGCAAGTTCACGATTGACTTCATCATAGAGGTCAGGGTTACAGATGACAACTGTATTGGCGTCAAATTCAATGGCTTGCTGTATCAGAAGTGTGCTATTGTTGTTAGCGGTAAGAAGTTCTACTTCAAAAAGATCTTTATGCTCCTTTATCACGCTCAATGCTTGAGTACCAATAGAACCAGTGGAGCCTAAAATGGCAATTCTCCTTCTACTCATATAACTAAAATTTAATATACAGAATAGGATCTATCGGCTCTCCTTTGTGCCACAATTCGAAATGGAGATGGGACCCTGTGCTTAATTTACCGGCATCGCCTGCAAGGGATATCGGAGTGCCGGCACTTACTCGGTCACCGGTCTGTTTGAGAAGCTTGACATTATGTTTGTATACAGATATCAAATCATTGCTGTGCTGTATCTGAATGGTGTATCCGGTATCATCATTCCATCCTGCGGAGATGATAGTACCATCAAGTGTGGCATAGACCATCGAATTGGCAGCTACAGCAATATCAATATATGGATGCCCTATAGCTCTGTTATAATTTTCAGTGACCACACCTGTCACAGGAGGGAAGAAAAGAAGTCCCTCTATCTGTTTGATTTTGGTATCGGAAGATGAAACTATGTCAAATCTCTCAGCTTTGGTTATCTCTTCCCTCAAGAGCGAGTCATCTTTGGATGATGTTTGTTTGACAGTGACAATCTTTGAATTGTAATTATTCACAGCAGTTGCAACGCTGTCTATAGGGAAAGGTTCGTTACCAGAGATGATACGCTGAATATTCGTCAACTGAAATGCCCACATTTTTATCTCCCGTTCGAGAGAGTCTACTTTCGAAGCGTTGTCTATCGCCATACTTTGAGTCTGCAAAGAGGGATAACCCGGAATCAGTCGTTTGATGGGTGTGTATGCCGTGATACAAAAAGCCCCTATCAGAAGAAGCAACACTATCACTGTGATGGCTAAAATAATACCGAGCCTGGTACTTCTAAAGACAAAAAGATTTTTATGACTCTCATCTTCGATGATGGCAAAACGATATTTGGTAGAAAGTTTGCTCTTTTTGTCTTTGCTTGTGACTGCCATAAATTATTTAAACTAAATTTGCGGAATGAATCGCATAATAGGCATTGATTATGGTACTAAAAGGACCGGAGTCGCTGTAAGTGATCCTCTTGGTATCTTTGCTCAGCCATTGGACACTATTCCGTCCGCAAAGATAATCGAATATCTTAAAAGTTATGTTCAAAAGATTATTGTTGACAGATTTGTTGTCGGTTATCCTCGCAATCTGAACAACAGCCCGTCAGAAGCCGCCTTTTATGTGGATGGCTTTTTAAAACTTCTGTCAAAACACTTTCCATCCATCCCTGTTACTCTTGAAGATGAACGATTTACCTCTGTGCTTGCTTTTCAATCTCTCATCGATAGCGGAGTTAAAAAGTCTGGCAGACGAGACAAAGCTGCCGTAGACAAAGTCAGCGCAGCTCTCATACTTCAAACTTATCTGGACAGGACTAAAAAATAGAAATAAATTAAAGCTCTTTCCTCAACCTGGCGATGGGAATATTGAGCTGTTCTCTGTACTTGGCAACAGTACGTCTGGCGACTTTATATCCTTTCTTGGAGAGAACTTCCACAAGTTCTTCATCTGTAAGAGGAGTATGCTTATCTTCTGCCTCAATACTCTCGGAGAGCACTTTCTTTATCTCGCGTGTAGACACCTCTTCCCCATTTTCCGCCATCAATCCCTCTGAGAAGAAATATTTGAGAGGGAAAATACCGAAATTGGTCTGAATATACTTGCAATTAACTACGCGTGAGATGGTCGATATGTCAAGCCCCGTCTTTTCTGCGATATTTTTCAGAACCATGGGACGCAATTTGGTCTCGTCGCCATCCATGAAAAAATCGTGTTGAAAATCGATAATGGCATTCATCGTGTTTTGCAAAGTGTTCTGACGCTGCTTGATGGCCTCTACAAACCATTTGGCAGAATCGAGCTTCTGCTTTACGAAAGTGACTGCCTCTTTGCCCGATTTGGTGGCAGAATTGGAGGAAGAAAGAAGAAGGTCTGCATATCTTTTATTGACCCGCAACTCAGGGACATTGAACTTAGGCATTGTCATCACAAGCTCACCGTCTTTGTTTTCAAGGACAAAATCGGGAACCACTTGCTGAGCCTGTTCTACATAGGAATCATCTATCTGTCCACCGGGTCTGGGATTGAGATGTACTATCTCATCTATCGCCTCTTTCAACTCATCTTCCGAAATGGACATCTTGGCCATTATTTTATCATAATGTTTCTTGGTAAACTCCGGAAAGAAATCAGAAAGAATCTTTTCTGCATTATCTCTGGCCTCACTTTCATTTCTCGAGCGAATCTGCAGAAGAAGACATTCGCGAAGGTCCCTGGCTCCCACTCCCACAGGCTCCAACTCCTGAATCTCTTTCAAGATGGATTCGACATGCTCCGGCGTGGTCTCAATATTTAGTCTGAAAGCAATATCGTCTGTCAGGGAGGATATGTCTCGACGAAGATATCCGTCATCATCCAGACTGCCGATAATAAACTGAGCGATGGTGTAATCTTCCCCTTTCAGGTCGCAATAACCCAGCTGCTGCTGGAGGCTCTGATGGAAACTTTCTTTGACCGAGAAAGTGTTGTATTGCGGTTTTAAATCTTTCCCCTGGTTATTGACATATAGTTTGTAAGTAGGGGTCTGGTCGTCCACAGGATATTCATTTAAAGAGACATTCTTGGGGGTGCTGTCATCCGGGTCTGCCTCGGGGTCTATCACTTCGTCCAAAACAGGATTCTCCTCCAACTCCTTTCGGATACGCTGGTCCAATTCCATCATCGGAAGCTCCAGAAGCTTGATAGTCTGTATCTGCAAAGGGGAAAGTCCTTGCTGGAGCTTTTGCTGTAATCCTTGTTTTAACATCGTTACAAAATTAGCTTTTAATGTTAATTCTGCCAAAATATTGTTCTATTTAGTACATTTGCACTCTGCTAATTCAGACACGATATGGATTCACAAGAAGATGTTTTATCGATTGACATTGAGAAAGTCATCAACAAGAAAAGTAGCAAAGGAAAGGTAGGAATACCGAAGTTCATCATCCACTTTCTCAAACGTATCATACATCAAGATGAGATTAACGAACTTCTGAAAAACAATCACCAGTACACGGGGGTGGAATTTGCCACACATATCCTGCAAGACCTTGAAGTCACATACAATGTTCATTACTCCACTCCGCTTGATGCTTCCAAAAGATATATTTTCGTATCCAATCATCCCCTCGGAGGGCTTGACGGATTGATTCTTATCTCTTATATCGGCAATCAGATGAACGATGTGAGATTTGTGGTCAATGACCTGTTGATGAACATCACCCCACTAAAGCCGATTTTCATCCCGATCAACAAATACGGGAAAATGAAACACGACTATGCAGAGCTTATCAACCAGGCTTTCGAATCAGATACTCAGATATTGTATTTCCCGGCCGGGTTGTGTTCGAGACTCATCAAAGGGGAGATTAAAGACCTAGATTGGAAAAAGACATTTGTTACCAAGGCCATCGAGAGCCATCGTGACATTATTCCCATATATTTCCACGGGCGTAACTCTATGTTTTTCTATCGTCTTGCCAAGCTAAGAAAATGGTTGCACATCAGTTTCAACATCGAAACTATTTTTCTTCCCGCCGAAATGTTCAAACAAAAAAAGAGTACCTTTGACCTCTATATTGGAGAACCCGTTCCTTATCAATCATTGTCAGACGAACATACTCATAAAGAATGGACCGAAATAATAAGAAAAAAGTGCTATGGAACCTATCATCAAACCCATTGACCGCAATCTCATCTTTGACGAACTCACATCTGACAAATATGTGAGAAACACACGTAAGGGAGAGAATGAACTCTATGAAGTAACTGCAGCAGATTCTCCCAATATCATGCGTGAAATAGGCCGACTCAGAGAAGCCTCATTCAGAATGGCAGGAGGCGGCACCGGCAAGGCTTTGGACATAGACCAATTTGATGTTGACGACCAAGATCCATATCGTCAACTCATCGTATGGGACCCCCACGATGAAGAGATTCTCGGGGGTTATCGTTATATTTTATGCGGTGGGATTGATCCTGAGAAAATGGCTACTAAAGAACTCTTTAATTTCTCAGATACATTCATTAAAGAGTATCTCCCTCTGACCATTGAGCTCGGACGTTCTTTCATCCAGCCCAACTACCAGGGGACCAACATTAAAGTGAAAGGTCTTTATTCTCTTGACAACCTGTGGGATGGCCTTGGAGCACTGATGATGAAGTATGACAATTACTCCTATTTCTTCGGCAAGGTGACTATGTACACTTCCTACAACTACAAAGCACGCAACACTCTTCTCAATTTCCTTCAAAAATATTTTCATGATGACCTTTCGCTGGTCACACCTATCGAACCTCTTGATTTTGACAGTGATAACAAATATTATCAGGACCTGTTTGAGAATCTGAATTACAAAGATGCTTACAAGGTCCTTCAGAGGGAGATTAAAAATAATGGTGAATTTATCCCTCCGCTCATCAATTCATATATGAATCTCTCTCCATCCATGAAGATATTTGGGACTTCCATCAATGAGGGATTTGGTGGTGTGGAAGAGACAGGAATCTTAGTCAACATTAAAGATATTTACCCGGAGAAGGTGGAGAGACACATGCGTCCTCTTCAATACTTATTCCAATCAGTTGCTCTGAAATTCAGGCCTAGATGGTGGAGAAGGCCTCTTTGACCAAAAAAGCAGTCGGGTATTTATAGATAATCTCGTTGAGAAATTTCATCGCATGAGATTTTGACCTGAAATCTCCCACAGTCACCTTGAAATAGGGATTGGCGTAGACTCTGTAGATAGGTATGTCGGGATACTGAGAAGAAAACTGTTCTTCAATCTGTTGTGACACCATCCTGGCATTCTGACTATTATCGAAATAGATTCTTATTCTGTATCCCTGAATCTTCCGTTTTTTATTCTTCTCTATCTGCTTGACCATGGCAAGGTCTATCGAATCTGAAGCAGAAACGCTACCCGAAAGATTAATCATAAGTTGATGATACGACATAGTGTCTCTCACAGGTGGAATGTCTTGGGCGGAAAGCCATGCAAAAGGCAATGACAATAATGCTAATGAGAGAAAAAAAGTCTTCATTTGGTAAAGGAGTTGATTATTTTATCCATCGGCTGCTCTTTGAACTTGAATGTCTTGCGTATCCCGGAAGAACTTTTGACAGTCAACCGAGTGTTGATGAGAAAATCTTCGGACTTCCAGCTTTTGATATTAAGCCCTGTGGAGAGAAGTGAGATGGGGTCAATTATCTCCATATCAAGATTTACTCTTACCATCTCTCTGGTAGAAGGTCCGATAGTCGGACTGTTCCCGAGAGAAAAGCTTGCAAAAGGGGTATAATTTTTAAGAAGAACCCCCTCAAAAACTGACAGTGAGAGAGATGAGTGAGAAGGATTATTGACCATCAAATCAAATCCGATGGAAGCTTTGGAAGTACTTAACAATTGAAAAGAGGTCAATTGGACAGACTCCACTTTGACATTTTTATACTGTTTGCAACCACATAGCATCAAGGCAGAGAGGAGAAGTAGAAAGCAAATTTTCTTCATAAAACTATTTCCGTTGGGCTGCAAAGATAATAAAAAGTTATCTTTGCACTTGTTATGAAAACAAATAAAGTCTTTATCGAGACATACGGCTGCCAGATGAATGTCTATGACAGTGAGGTCGTTCTATCCATTCTTGAGAAAGATGGTTACCAGGTCTGCGATAAGATTGAGAATGCCAATGTCATACTGGTAAACACTTGCTCCATCAGAGATAATGCAGAACAACGGGTATGGGGCAGGCTTGATATATTCTTACAAGAGAAGAAACGAAGAGATGATTTGATAGTGGGAGTTATCGGTTGCATGGCTCAGCGTCTGAAAGATGAGCTTCTCAAACATCCTGCAGTAGATTTGGTAGTTGGTCCTGATGGCTATCGCGGACTTCCTTTTCTTCTCCAATCTCTGTCTCAGGTCAATAAACAAATCTTGACGACACTCTCTCAAGATGAGACTTATGCTGATATTCTCCCTCACAGAATAGATAAGAATGGTGTTACTTCTTTCATCTCCATCATGCGTGGATGCAACAATATGTGCACCTATTGCATAGTCCCCTATGTGAGAGGAAACGAGAGAAGCAGAGACCCTTATAGTATTGTTAACGAAGCAAAGGCACTCTACGATGCGGGATATAAAGAGGTCAATCTGTTGGGACAAAATGTCGACTCATACTTATGGAGTGACCCGTCCAATCCCACTGAAAGTGTCACTTTCGCCCAGCTTCTCGAACTTGTAGCACTTATTGCTCCCGATTTGAGAGTCAGATTTGCCACATCACATCCCAAAGATATGAGCAATGGGGTGCTGTACTCCATGGCTGTATATCCCAACATCTGTACTCACATTCATCTCCCTGTCCAGTCAGGAAGCGATGCCATGCTTCTAAAGATGAACAGAAAATATACCCGTGAGAAATATCTCGAAAGGATACGCAAAATCAGAGAGGTCATTCCAAATGCCACTATCACCACCGATATCATAGCAGGTTTTTGCTCTGAGACAGAAGAAGACCATCAACAGACTCTTTCACTTATGAAAGAGGTCGCTTTCGATGGTGCTTTCACATTCTATTACTCCCAGAGGCCCAATACCAAAGCTGCAAGACATTATCCAGACGATGTCCCACAAAAGACTAAAATCGCAAGGCTCAACGAGATAATCGAACTTCAAAACACCCTTTCTATCGAGAGCAATCGTAAAAACGTGGGTGAGACATTTGAAGTCCTCATAGAGGGAGTTTCCAAGAAAAAAAAGGGTGAGTTGTTTGGCAGGACTTCAGGCAATAAAGTCTGCGTCTTCCCCTCTGACAATCATCACCCTGGAGAATATGTCCAGGTGTTGGTGAAGGAATGCACTTCCGCCACTCTTATAGGCACAATTATCAACCAATAATATATTTATCATTATGACCAAAATGAGAACCACCTACCTCGGTCATTTGCGCACTGAGATAGAACATCTCCAATCAGGAAACAAAATCATCACAGATGCACCTCTTGACAATCAGGGAAAGGGTGAATATTTCTCACCCACTGATATTTTTTCTGCATCATTAGGCTCCTGCATGCTTACCATCATGGGCATCGCCGCTCAAACCTATGGATTCACTCTGGAAGGAACGACCTTGGATATTGAGAAGACGATGGCTGCCAATCCTCGCAGAGTAGCTGAGATAAGCATCACTTTCAACTTCCCCAAAGACAATCATTTTACTGACAAGGAGAAGAAAATCATCGAAGGTGCAGCCAAAACTTGCCCTGTAGCCAACAGCTTACACCCTGATATCAAGAAAAATATTGTATTTAATTATTAGACCACTCTGAGCCATTCTTGGTGTCTTTAATGGAGATACCAAGCTTCTTGAGTTCGTCGCGGATGAGGTCGCTTGTAGCGAAATCTTTCTTCGACTTGGCTTCGTTGCGAATGTTCATAACCATTTGCATGAGGCCGTCTATGATGACACCATCGCTCCCAGCCTCGGTCATCTCGTCAACCAAACCAAGGACATCGGGAACTATCGAATGGAATATCTCATCAAGCACTTTCTTATCGTCAGCAGTGATCGAGACTTGTCCCTCTTTAGCCTGATTGACGATTTTAACGGCATCAAAAATATGGGCAAGGGCTATGGGGGTATTCAAATCATCGCATAAAGCGGTATAAATGTCATCGAGAATCTTCTGAAGTCCGTTATCAGCGGAAGATACACTCTTAATACTTAGAGCATTGACGTCTTTCGATGCCTGGAAAATCCTTTTTAATCCCTTTTCCGATGCTTCCAAAGCCTCGTTGCTAAAATCCAAAGTACTGCGATAATGGGCCTGAAGAATAAAAAATCTGATAGTCATTGGGGAATATGGTTGCGCGAGCTTGGGATTGGAACCATCAAATAATTCTCTGAGAGTGATAAAGTTGCCTAACGACTTACCCATCTTCTGACCATTGATGGTGATTAAATTGTTGTGCATCCAGTATCTGACGCCTCCCTGACCTCTGGAAGCCTTATTCTGCGCCAATTCGCATTCGTGATGGGGAAATAGGAGGTCCATGCCGCCGCCGTGAATGTCAAACTCTTCACCGAGATATTTTTCACTCATGGCAGAACACTCCAGATGCCATCCCGGGAAACCAACGCTCCATGGAGAGGGCCACTTCATAATATGCTCCGGAGAGGCTTTCTTCCAAAGGGCAAAATCAAATGGGGAACGCTTATCATCCTGACCATCCAATGACCTGGTGTTGGCAAGCATCTCATCAAGATTGCGCCCTGACAGAACTCCATATTTGTACTTCTTGTCGAAAGCGGGAACATCAAAATAAACAGAGCCATTGCTGATATAAGCGAGCCCTTCGTCCAATATCTTTTGAACCAATTCTATCTGTTCAATGATGTGTCCTGAAGCACGGGGCTCTATGCTCGGGGGAAGAGTGTTTAACTTGCGCATAGCCTCGTGAAATGCGAGGGTATATGTTTGAGCCACTTCCATAGGCTCCAATGATTCCATTCTGGCTTTCTTTTCTATCTTGTCATCACCCTGATCTGCATCATTTTCAAGATGTCCCACATCGGTAATATTCCTTACATACCTCACTTTATATCCCAGATACCTCAACCAACGCACGAGAACATCGTATGTGATACCGGGGCGGGCATGTCCCAGATGAGGTTCACCATAGACGGTGGGACCGCAGACATAGAGTCCCACCATCGGTGGATGTATAGGGGTAAATAATTCTTTCTTTCTTGACAGAGAGTTGTAGATATAAATTTCCTTAGTCATATTCCGTTGCTTAAGAGCAACAAAGATAATTCTTTTTCTAATGATTTTCCCTCTCTATGGTTATCCTGTTTGCTATAATTTCATTGTATTGTTTGTCTTCCCCATCGTTGTTGGTGTATTTGTTGGTTCTGATTCTTCCGGTAAGAGATACACAGACGCCCTTTTTTATCTCATTAAAATCGGGCATCCCTTTCCCAGCCCACGCCACGATATTGTGCCAAGTGGTCTCTTTTCGCAAAGCCCCGCTCTTGTCACTGTACACTTCGTGCGTCGCTACATTGAACTTGGCGACAGTATTCTCACCCACAACATTGATTTTAGGATCTTGTCCCACATTGCCTTTCAACTCGATTCTGTTAATTGATCTTTCCATAATCTTGATTTTTAATTGATTAATAAATGTGATACAAAATAACAGCACCGAAAAGACACTTTTACTATGATAATCGGTTATAATCGGTTAAGTAGCATTATGTTTTTTTCTATTTTTTATTTAGTTTTGTTGGAACAAATTAGAGGCTATGAATGGGGATGTGAAGTGCGATCAGGGGAGATATTGCCTTGAATGCGGAAAGGAACTCAGAGGCAGAACAGATCAGAAGTTCTGCGATAATTGGTGCAGGAGTACCCACAACAACAGAATTAACAGGGAGAGAAAAAGAAAATCGGGACGACTTCGGCGTCTTATGATTAAAGCATTGTCTACTCTACTGTCACAGATTTAGCCAGATTGCGTGGCTGGTCTACATTCCTTCCTTTGGCGATGGCTATATGATAAGCCAGAAGCTGGAGTGGGATAATGGAAAGCAGCGGGACAAAACACTCTTGGGTATCGGGAATTTCGAAATAATAATCGGAGATGGATTTGACATCTGTATCTCCTTCAGTGATGATAGAGATGATTTTCCCTCTTCGGGCTTTAATCTCTTCGATGTTGCTGAGAATCTTGTCATAATTACCTCGCTTGGGTGCAATGACTACTACAGGCAATTCTTCGTCTATCAAAGCGATAGGCCCGTGCTTCATCTCGGCAGCAGGATATCCCTCTGCATGAATGTAAGATATCTCTTTGAGTTTCAGAGCCCCTTCCAATGCTATTGGATAATTGTATCCCCTGCCCAAATAGATAAAATTGTGGGCATAGGTAAATATCTTTGCCAAAGCAGCTATCTGCTTATCGTGCTTGAGTATTTTCTCAATCTTATCTGGAATCTGTTGCAGTTCATTGATAAGAATCTGCCTTCTCTCTTCGGAAATAGTCTTCTTCTCTTTGGCGAGTGAAAGGGCGAAAAGAATAAGTGTCGATACTTGAGCCGTGAATGCCTTGGTAGAAGCTACTCCGATCTCCGGGCCGGCGTGGGTATAACAACCTGAATCTGTCGCTCTTGGGATGGAAGAACCCACTACATTGCAAATACCGAAAAGAAAAGCTCCGGCACTTTTGGCAAGCTGCATGGCAGCCAATGTATCGGCAGTCTCCCCTGATTGAGAGATGGCCAATACTATATCATCGGGATAAATAATAGGATTGCGGTATCTGAACTCTGAAGAATATTCTACCTCAACAGGGATACGTGTTAATTCTTCAATGATGTATTTACCGATAAGGGATGCGTGCCACGAAGTACCACAGGCACAGATAATTATACGACGAGCCTTGAGAAATTTCTCCTGGTTGTCGATTATTCCTGACAATTTTACCTCGCCCAACTCGGGGTGAAGTCTTCCAAGCATAGAATTGCGAAGTGTATGGGGCTGTTCAAATATCTCTTTGAGCATGAAATGTTCAAACCCTCCTTTCTCTATCTCGCTCAGATTCATCTCAAGTTTTTTGACTGCCGGAGTGAGAGGAGTGCTTTTAAGGTCAATCAATTTGAGATTTTCTCCACGCCTCATAATAGCTATCTGCTCCTCTCCGAGATAGACTACCTTGTCGGTGTATTCGACTATGGGAGTAGCATCAGATCCGAGGAAAAATTCATCTTCGCCTATGCCTACTATCAGAGGACTCCCCTTTCTGGCAGCTATGATGAGGTCAGGGTCATTCTTGTCTATTATGGCTATGGCATAAGCACCGATAACATTTTTCAATGCGAGAGGCACTGCCTCTATCAGACTGATGTTATGTGATTCTCTGATGTATTCGATGAGTTGAATAATGACCTCTGTATCAGTGTCACTTTGGAAATGATAGCCATGATTGAGTAACTCCGCCTTGAGAGCTTTGAAATTTTCAATGATGCCATTGTGAATCAAAGCCAGAGATTTGGATTCTGAATAGTGCGGATGGGCGTTGACATCGTTAGGTTCGCCGTGGGTAGCCCAACGGGTATGCGCTATGCCAATATTTCCGGTTGTATTTTTATCGGAGACTAAACGCTCCAAATCATTCACTTTACCTTTGGTCTTATAGACCACCAGCTCTTTGCAGTCATTGATAAGTGCTATACCTGCACTATCATAACCTCTGTACTCCAACCTCTTAAGCCCCTTAATAAGAATAGGATAAGCGTTCTTGGGACCTACATATCCAACGATTCCACACATATTTTATTTCAATTAACGTTACTACGAGCTACAAAATTGAGTGCAATAGTAAAAAATCTGAAACAAAATTGCAAGATTTTTATTTCTATATTTGTGAGTTTTTATTTCTTTTTTATGATAAACGGAAAGAAAATTATAGTGGTAATGCCGGCATATAATGCTGAGAAAACTCTTCAGCAGACCTATGCTGAAATACCTATGAACATAGTCGATGATGTCATCCTCACAGATGACCATTCACGAGATGAGACTGTGGAGAAGGCTCGCAAGCTGGGCATACGAGAGATACAAATTCACGAAAAGAACAAAGGTTATGGCGGTAACCAGAAAACCTGTTACAACAGAGCTCTCGAATTGGGTGCAGATATCGTCATTATGCTCCACCCCGACTATCAATATACTCCCAAGCTCATTGAGGCCATTGCATCCATTATCGCCAACAATGTCTATCCTGTCGTATTCGCTTCACGCATCCTGGGAAAGGGTGCCAGAAAAGGGGGAATGCCTTTAATCAAATATGTAGCTAACCGTTTTCTTACTTTCACAGAAAATCTTCTCATCAATCAGAAACTTTCAGAATATCACACAGGATACCGCGCATTTTCTGCCGAAGTACTCCGCGACATCGACTATATGGTAGATAGCGATGATTTTATCTTCGACAATGAAATGGCCGCACAGATATTGTACAAAGGTTATGAGATAGGGGAAGTCACTTGCCCCACCAAATATTTCGACGATGCCTCATCTATCAACATGAGAAGGAGCACCATCTATGGTCTCGGAGTACTCAGGGTCTCCTTTACATATCGCTTGTCCAAGTGGCACCTTGTCCACTCAAAGCTTTTCAAGAATGAATAAAAGGTCACTGCTTATAGAGCTTATCATCGTAGTTGTCGGTGCTCTTCTATTTATCCCGGGCATTGGCAGCGTTCATCTTTTTGATTGGGATGAGATTAATTTTGCCGAATCAGCCCGCGAAATGATAGTATCAGGTGACTACCTCAATGTCCAAATCAATTTCGAACAATTTTGGGAAAAGCCACCTCTCTTTACATGGATGCAGGTAGTTTGTATGAAAGCTTTCGGGATAAACGAACTTTCTGCCCGACTTCCCAATGCTATTGCAGGCATTATCACTCTTCTCCTTTTATTCAATATCGGCAAGAAACTCCGAAATGAGCGTTTTGGTCTGCTCTGGGCAGCACTCTACCTCTCTTCATTTTTCCCATTTTTCTATTTCAAATCAGGAATTATAGACCCCTGGTTCAATCTCTTCATCTTCCTGGGCATCTGGTTTTTCACAAGATATGCCTCGCCAGATGAGAAAGATAAAAAAAGAAGGATGCTCAATGCCTCACTCTCTGCAGCCTTTATAGGACTCGGCATTCTTACCAAAGGACCTGTCGCTCTCCTTATCTTTTTATTGACATTCTTCGTATATCTGTGCTTTCATCGATTTCGCTTCGATTTCAGATGGAAAGATGTCATCATGTATTTCGTAGTGCTTATAATAGTCGGAGGAGCCTGGTTTATTCTTCAGATAGCAAACGGACATTTTACCATCATTCAAGATTTTATTCAATATCAGATACGGTTGTTCGAGACCAAGGATGCAGGTCACGGAGGATTTCTCCTCTACCATTTTGTAATTCTGTTTTTCGGAGTCTTCCCAGCCTCCATTCTCGCCCTCCCAACATTCAGCAAATCTATTTTGAAAAGCGAGTCAGATGACTCTTTCGCAGACTTTTTCCGTTGGATGATGATATCTTTCTGGGTAGTGCTTATTCTTTTTACCATAGTACGGACCAAAATCATTCATTACTCTTCGTTCTGCTATTTCCCCCTCACATTTCTCGCAGCATACTCTGTGGAGAGAATGCTTGATGGCAAAGCACCATTCAAAACCTATGTCAAAGCGATACTCATCACAGTCGCATCATTATTTGGTTTGCTACTGACGGGAGTCACACTTTTTGACAAATTTAAACATCTCATCTATCCATTCTTCTCAGACCCCTACACTCTCAACAGTATGCACGCCACTTCCACCTGGATAGGATTTGAACCTGCTGTAGGAATAATAATGATAGGTTGCACCATCACATTCTGTATTCTGTTTTCCAAAAAGGCCTCTGTCAAACATCTTTCCATCCTTCTTGTCGGCACCACTTTCTATATTTTCACCACCATACTTCTCGTTGTCAAACAAGTGGAGAAATATTCTCAAGAGCCTGCCATTGAATTTTACATTAGCAAGCAGGGTGAAGATTGCTATATCTATCCCAAAGAGAAAAGTTACGCCCATTATTTCTACTCTCACCGTCTTCCTGAAAATCGTTGCGATGATTTTGATTTTCTCTCCAAAGGAACTATCGACAAGCCCTGTTATTTTGTCATCAAAAACAATCCCGAGACCATTAGTGAATTTACCGCCGGGATAATGAATGTCCAAAAATTATATGAACTCAATGGATTCGTCTTTTATGTAAGATATCCGGATGAACAAAATCAGTAAAATATCAATTGTCGCCGGGAAAGTCATAAGTGTCACACTTATAGGCATCGCGATAATTATCATCGGACTCTCTGTAAGCCCTATTTATCGTTTTGAGGCACCTCAGCCCTTCTCAGGCGATAAAATATATAATCCCTATTCGGCATTAGACACATCCATAGGATGGAAAAGGGCCAATTTCCATACCCACACTCATGCTACAGCCTGGCTCAATGAATGCGAACTCTATCCCGATGGAGTTTTAAAATACTACGATTCCTATCATTACGACATCGTAAGTTTCTCCAATCATCAAGAACTTACCACTTTCCCCGGGAACGATACCTCTCGTCAGATATGGGTATATGAACACGGTTATAATTTTTTTAAGTTTCATCAACTTCTTTTCGGTGCCGAGAAAGTGTCATACTATGATAATTTCCTCCCATTTCTCTCATCCCAGAAGCAATTTATCATAGATATGATGAGCAAACAGTGTGATTTCGTGGTATTCAATCATCCCGATCGCACCTTGATGATAAGCACCGGAGATATGCAGCGACTTACAGGTTATCGTCTCATCGAAGCAGATGCCGGAGCAGGCACTGATTTGAAACATTGGGACGAAGCCCTCTCATCAGGAAGGTATTCGCTTAATGTTATCAATGATGACCTTCATAAGCCACAACAATCATCCAAGATAGCCAGAAGATGTTCATTTGTCAATACTCCATCCAGGAATTACCATAACGTCAAAGAGGCTTTGCTTGCCGGCAATTTCTATTCCATGAACATCCCTGACTTCGGAAACGGAGACCTTGACATCAAACACGCCGAGAATGAATCCCTCCCATCCATCCGCTACATAGGCATGAGCCAGGACACCATCCTTATGACTCTGTCTTCTCCAGCCAAGACAATAGAAGCCATCACTCAAGATGGCAAAATAGTCAAGACACTCTCCGATACATCTTCTTTCAGTTACGTAATGACATCTGATGACCCATATCTGAGAATGACTGCACGTTTCGAGAACGAAGTAGTAATATATACCAATCCTTTTGCCTGGTATTCTTCCGGAGATACTCCATACAGAGAGATTTCTCATCCCATTATAGTGTGGGCAACCATACTTTTCAACCTCTTTCTGGCAGCATTAATAGCCGTTTTCATCCTTTTCGCCACCAAAATCTTGGGGGTTCGTCCCTAAACTTGTCCATTGTATTGAAGTTTTTTTATATTTGCGCCGCATTAAAAAAAATCAGTATGATTAACCACTATTTGTTTTATATTCAGCGTTCTATGAGGAATTGCTGGGACCTTCCTGCCCTTACGAATTATGGCGGAAAATCTTTTTCTTATGGTGAACTTGCAGAAGAAATCGCAAGATATCACGTATTATTTGAAAATATTGGCCTCAAAAAAGGAGAAAAAGTAGCTTTTTGCGGCAAAAACAGTGCAGAATGGGGGGCAGCATTTCTGGCTGTCACTTCTTACCCTGCAGTAGCAGTTCCACTGCTCAATGACTTCCCCTCCGAAAGTGTACAGCATCTTGTAGAGCATTCGGAAAGTTCTATGTTTTTTGTCGATGAAGATATCTGGGCAAAACTTGACCCATCCAAATTTACTTTCCTGCGGGATGTCATTTCTCTCCCCGACAGCAAACTACTTTTTAGCAAGGACCCTCTTCATCAGAATATCTACAACAATTGGCAGGTGCTTTTCGATGAGAAATATCACCACAAATTTTCCATCAAGGATATCAATTTCCCGACCAACAACTTCGAAGACCTTGCTTTGATTAACTACACTTCAGGCACCACCAGCGACCCCAAAGGTGTCATGCTCTCTTACGGCAACATCAGTTCGAATATCGAATTCGGGCAGAAAGGGATTCCCAACCACCCCAAAGAGACCATAGTCTCCATGCTTCCCATGGCCCACATGTATGGACTTGCTTTTGAATTTCTCTACCAGTTGGCAGGCGGTTGCTCTGTATATTTCCTGGGTAAAATTCCCTCCCCGAAAATCCTGTTCGGTGCCTTTGCCCAAATCAAACCCTACATGGTGGTCACAGTACCTCTTGTCATTGAAAAGATTTTCAAGACATCTGTATTTCCCCTTACCAAAAAAGGTCCTGTCCACTTCTTCCTGAAAGTGCCTATCATATCATCCTTTATAGAAAAGAGAATCAGATTGAAGATTCTCGGAGTGTTCGGAGGAAGGCTCAGAGTGATGATTATCGGTGGAGCTGCCATCAATGGCGAAGTGGAAGACACTATGAAACAGATTAAACTTCCCTACACTGTCGGTTACGGAATGACCGAATGTGCACCTATTCTCGGTTATGAAGATTGGCGTAAATTCAAGAAAGGTTCATGTGGTAAGATCGTTGACAGGATGGAGATTAGAATTGATTCTGAAGACCAGCGTAAGATTGTCGGCGAGATACAAATCAAAGGTGACAATGTGATGATGGGATATTATAAAAATGAGGAGGCTACCAAAGCTTCATTTACTGATGACGGATGGATGCGTACAGGAGACCTCGGGTTGATAGACAGCAAAGGCAACATCTTTATCAAAGGCCGCAGCAAAAACCTGATTCTAAGCTCAAACGGACAAAACATATATCCTGAAGAGATTGAAGACAAACTCAATACTCAGCCATATATCATTGAATCTGTCGTAGTTGAGAGAGATAAGAAGATTGTGGCTCTCGTATTCCCCGATCTGGATAAAGTATCTCAGGAATCACTTGATGATAATGATTTATCCAAGATTATGGAAGAGAACCGCATCAAACTCAATCTTCTTCTCCCCGGTTACAGCAAAGTATCGAGCATAGAGGTCAAAAAAGAATCTTTTGAGAAGACCCCTAAAAAGAGTATCAAACGTTTCTTGTACAAATAATCAAGAAAGGTGTAAAAATAAAAAGGGCATTCTGAATTCAGGATGCCCTTTTTATGTAGCGAGGCTGAGAATTGAACTCAGGACCTCATGATTATGAATCATGCGCTCTAACCATCTGAGCTACCTCGCCAAGAAACAAAATAACTATGAAAAGTTGAGATACCAGGAGTCGAACCTAGATTTACAGAGCCAGAATCTGTCGTGCTGCCATTACACCATACCTCAGTAAAATGGACTGCAAAAGTAGAAATAATTTGATAAATACCAAAAATAATCAGCCTTTGGCAACCAATACGGTAGAATAGACCGCTACCCCCTCTTCACGCCCGACAAAACCAAGTCTTTCGGTAGTGGTGGCTTTGACAGATACCTGCTCTATCTCTATCCGCATGATGGCTGCAAGAGTTTTGCGCATTAAAATAGCACTTTCAGCTATCTTGGGCCGCTGCAGCAAGACTGTAATATCGGCATTGACCACTTTGTACCCCTGCATAAAAACCAACTCCATCACCCTCGAGAGAAGAATACGACTGTCAATCCCTTTGTATGTAGGAGAATTGTCTGGGAAAAGCTGACCGATGTCTCCAAGAGCCAACGCTCCTAGAAGTGCATCACAAAGAGAATGAATCAGCACATCACCATCAGAGTGAGCGATACATCCCTTCTCAAAGTCCAATTTGACTCCTCCCAAAACCAAAGGAAGACCCTCTTTCAATGCGTGGACATCATATCCATTGCCCACTCTAAAATCTTGTGAAACCATAGTCGTGTCGATAAGTCCTCAAAATTAAGAATAATTTATAACTTTGTGAGAGATATAATCGAACTATTATGGGATTAAAAATTTCTTTTTTCAAGACACCCAAGCATCGCGTATTTCACTATGAACCCATCTATTACGATGAGAGAAAAGAGCATAGAGAAGAGCTGATAGAAGAGATCAAAAAAGAAAAAGCGCTTCGGGAGGGGAAAGAATATGTAAATGAAAAATACATCCCCGGCAGGAATATCAGAGGTAAAATGAGAAACTTTACCGAGAACAACAGCCGACATGATATGAAAGCTTCCACTACCCGTATCATCTCTCTTGTGTCACTCGTAGTACTCTTCATCCTCATCTACTATTTCGCTACTTACTTTGGATGGTTCCTCAGTTTAGTCAAATAAATGCTTCACGTATTACCCTCATATATTTCCAATCTTATAGCAGCCGGAGAAGTGGTGCAACGCCCATCTTCGGTGGTGAAAGAACTTATCGAAAACTCCATAGATGCCGGTGCTGAGAACATCACAGTGATAATAGAAGATTCGGGGAGGACATTGATTCAAGTCATTGATGACGGATGCGGTATGACAGAGGAAGAGGCCAAGCTCTCCTTCCTTCGACATGCTACTTCCAAGATTTCAGATGCCAATGACCTCAACTCCATTCTCACTTACGGATTTAGAGGAGAGGCACTTGCTTCGATTGCATCTGTATCGGAGGTCTCTATGAAGAGCAGGAAAAAAGGGAGCGAGGTGGGAAGCGACACCCTCTTTGCTGAGTCCGAGTTTGTATCACAGGAGAGCATTTCCTGCCCCGAAGGGACCAATATCTGTGTCCGCAATCTTTTTTACAATGTCCCTGCAAGAAGGAAATTTCTCAAATCAGATAGTGCCGAATTCAGGCAAATACTTATTGAATTTGCCCATACTGCCCTGCCTCATTATGAATTATCCTTTAAGCTCATTCACAATAAAAAGGAAATATACAATCTGCGCCATGTCCAGAACATCAAGCAACGGATTCTTGAAATAGAGGGGAGCAATCTGGTAAAAGAGCTCGTAGAAGTAGATGTAACCTCTTCCATCATCTCCATCTCCGGTTATGTGGGCAATCCTGAAGACGCCAGGAAGACCCCGGGCAATCAATATTTCTTTGTAAACGGTCGTTATTTTAGGTCTCCATATTTTCATAAGGCTGTGATGAAAGCCTACGAGAAGCTCATTCCCGACGAGTATCTCCCATCATACTATCTCTTCTTGGAAATCGACCCCAAATCTATCGACATAAATATTCACCCATCCAAGACAGAGGTGAAATTTGAAAACGAGTCTGACATCTTTCAGATTTTGAATGCCGCCATTAGGGAATCTCTCGGGAAAAATGCTTTTGTACCAAGTATCGATTTCGATATGGAAGGTGCTCCTGACATCCCTCCAGCCCGCAAAGATGTTTATTTGACTCCACCTAAAATAGATTTCGACCCTCTTTTCAATCCTTTCGATGAAGTGCCCGATAATAAGAATGCTGAGGACAACTATCGTCCCTCACAAGTCAACAATTACGGAGAAATCTTCGACGAACAATGTTCTTCGGGCAAAAACATCCTTCAGCTTCACCATCAATATCTGATTACTTCAGTCAAATCAGGGCTGCTGCTCATCCAGATTGCGAGAGCCAAAGAGCGTATATTTTATGAAAGATTTATCAAGAATCTTGATAACCGCACCCCAATAGCTCAGTGCACACTCTTCCCCATCACCATCGAATTGTCAGCGCACGATTATTCTCTTATGACAGAGAGTAAAGATACGCTTACATTGCTCGGATTTGACATTGTCTCAGAAAAAGAAGAAAACACTATATCTGTCCGCGCCATTCCTGAAGATTTCCCGGCAGATATCGATTCAGTTCATAGCATCCTTGACGGACTGATAGCTTCTATGTGGGATGAAGGTAATAACATATTAGTCAAAGCAGAGAGTCGCCACAGGATGGCTCTACGTCTCGCATCTTCAGGGTCCTGTAATTCCAATGAGAAAATGGGCCCTCTCGAGGCACAATTATTGATAGACTCCCTCTTTGCCTGCGCTGAGCCCAACAGAACCCCCGATGGTAAAAAGTGTATGGAAATAATAACTATTGAAGATTTAGAAAGACTGTTATAACTATGGCCGGAAGATTAAATATACCACCTGTAGTCAAGAATCTTATCATCATCAACGTCGTGATGCTGGTGATTACATACTTTGCGAAAAATTTCATGTATTCGCATCTCTCCTTATTCTTCTTCAAGTCTCCATACTTTTCTCCCTACCAGATTATTACCCACATGTTTATGCACGGGGGATTTGTCCATCTTTTTTTCAATATGTACACCCTGCTTATATTCGGGTCCATCCTTGAAAATGTGTGGGGAGGCAAGAAGTTCTTTCTCTACTACATGGTCACCGGTTTGGGAGCTGCTTTCTTTCACGAACTTGTGATGTATCTTCAATATATCACCGCTACCAGTCAGGCAACCATCAACACCCTTATGAGCACCCCCACTGTGGGAGCTTCAGGTGCTATTTACGGATTGCTCTTAGCCTACGGAATGCTTTTCCCCAACAATGTGCTTACCCTCATCTTCCCTCCGGTATCATTGAAAGCCAAGTGGTTCGTATTGATCTTCGGAGCTATTGAACTCTTTCTTGGGATTTCAAGTACAGGCGCACTTGGCAAAATCGATTTCGGTTCTAATATCGCACATTTCGCACATTTGGGAGGGATGATTTTCGGATTGATCCTTATTCTCTACTGGAAAAAGAAAAATAAACTCTATTCTTGATGTCACACAGACGTAAACAGAAAAAACCATTTTTCAGCGTCTCATTCAGGGTTATCCTCATTATTTTCGCTTCTGCCCTATCTTTGAGTTACCTGTCCATTTTTATTAATCCTGCCAAAGTGTGGCTGGCCGGCTTCTTCGGGCTCTACTTCTTTCTTATAGCCTCCATCAATTTTATCCTTCTGATAGTAGCTCTTGTGAGAAAATCATCTTCTGCATGGATACCTTTTCTCATACTTCTCCCCTCTCTTTTCTTCGCCGACCACTTTATTTGTTTCAATAAACCCGACCTCTCCATCTCTCATCAGGACAATATAAAACTCATTACTTACAACGTGGGAAGGTTCCGTTCGAACAAAGAGAAAATGAGTGTTGAAGAGAATAAAAAGAAAATATCTGAATTTATTCTCTCCGAAAATCCGGATGCTGTTTGCTTTCAGGAATTTTCAATAAAGGACACCGCTGATATTCACTCAGTCTATCCTCAATATCCTTACAGGCAATATCACTTCTTCAAGTTTCATCCCGATGAATTTGTCGGGAACATCACTTTAAGCAAGTTTCCCATCGTGTCGGGGGGAAAAATCAGTTTCAAGGGGAGTACAAACTTATCCATCTTCTCAGATATCAATTATAGAGAGAGAAGGATACGTATCTACAACAATCATCTTGAATCCAATAATATTTCCCTCACTTCCATCATCAAGAAGCTCAGCCGCAATTATGAAGAACTCTCTTCTGAATTGGCCTCTATGCACATCAAAGTCAGAGGTTCTACCTTCAGAAGGGCAAAACAAGTGGATATGGTGCTCAATCACATCAAAGAGAGTGATTATCTCTCGATTGTCTGCGGTGATTTCAATGATACTCCCATCTCATTTACTTTTCACAAACTCTCTCAGGGGCGTAAAGATACTTTCAAAGAGGCTGGAAGAGGATTTGCCGCCACTTATTCCATATTATGGCCACTCCTGAGAATTGACTATATTCTCGTCCCCGAAGCTTTCAATGTCCTGCAACACACCACTCCGAGAATTTCGTTTTCCGACCACTATCCTGTACTGACAGAAATTTATTGCAATTATGATATCACAAATCAATCAAGCCATTAAAATACTTCGTGAAGGAGGTATTATTCTCTATCCCACTGATACTATATGGGGTATCGGATGCGACGCCACCAATGAGGAAGCTGTCGAAAAGATTTATAACCTAAAACAGCGCGCAGACTCCAAAAGTCTTATCATCTTGGCCTGCGACATGGATATGATATGCCGTTATGTTCGTGAGATTCCCTCTATGGCGATAGATCTTAATGAACTGAGCGATACACCCCTGACCATCATTTATCCAGAGGGCATCAATCTTGCCCCTAATGTCACAGCTCATGATGGCAGTATCGCCATTCGCATACCGCACCATCAGTTTTGTATCGAGTTGATCCGTCATTTTCGCAAACCGATTGTCTCCACATCTGCCAACATATCAGGCTCTCCCGCACCCAAATACTATCGTGACATAGCTCCCGATATCACCAATTCGGTAGATTGGATAGCAGATTCTCATCTTGAAGAGGGGGCTACCCACAAGGCATCATCCATCATTAAGTTGGAAGTTAACAACGAAGTGACTATTATCAGATAATGGTAATAGACCTTAAATAGCAGGCTGCAGCACACAGAGTGGCAGCTGTTTCTGTGCGCAGTCTCGATTCTCCCAAAGAAATGGGAATAAATCCTTCGTCTGCAGCAGCAGTTATCTCTGCTTGAGAGAAATCTCCCTCCGGACCAATCATAAAGAGCATCCTTTTCTCTCCTTTATTCATCTGGCAAAGTGTCTCCTCGATAGATACTCTCTTTATAATATCTCCTTCTGAATTAAGAAGTTCAGGGTCACAATAAGCTATCGATTTCTTCCCTTTGAAATCTTTATTGGAACGAATAAAATCGATCACGGGTGTCAGAGAATTGAGCCTGGGAACAACCCCTTTCAGAGATTGCTTGGAGGCTGACAAAAGGATTCTTTCTCCCCTTTCTGTTTTGAACACTCTTCTCTGGGAATGGTCACATAAGATGGGGGTAATCTCGTCGATGCCCATCTCTGTAGCCTTTTCGAGAAACCACTCAAAACGCTCAAGGTGTTTGGTGGGAGCCACGGCGATGTGAAGATAATAATCGTGGGTGCCAAAATCCTTTATCACCTCTTCAATGTGCAATTCTGCCCCCTTGGGGTCATCTTTGGTCACAATACAACGATAGAGATTGCCATCCCCTCCGCTCACTTTCACCTCGTCCCCTATTTTGTTGCGCATTACCCTGATACAATGTGACGATTCCTCTGCAGAAAGAAATATACGATCACCGCAAATATTGTCTGAATAGAATATATCCAAGAGATAAAGTTTTAATAGGGCACAAATATACAGAATTTCGTACATTTGTGTTGTTATGCATATAGTAATAAAGGATTTGTCGCACATCGAAGAAGCGGCTCGAGAATTTGTCAATGCCATCGGCGAGCATAAAATCATCGCTTTCTACGGAGAGATGGGAGCAGGCAAAACTACTTTCATAGCAGCCCTTTGCAAAGTTCTTGGTGTAGAAGACGTCGTCAACAGTCCCACATTTACCATTATCAACGAATACCGCACTTGTGATGGTGCTCCTATCTATCATTTTGATTTTTACAGGATTAATAAACTTCAAGAGGCCATGGATATTGGGTTTGACGAATATGTATATGGAGGTGGATTGTGTCTGATAGAGTGGCCTGAAAAAATCGAAGATATCCTCCCAGAAGAGACTCTGCGAGTCTCCATCACTGTAGGGGACGACGGATTCAGAACGATTAATTTATAGATTATGATTAAATATCTGGTTATTGGGACCGGTCTTGCCGGACTTTATGCCGCTCATAAAGCTTCATCTCTCGGAGAAGTATTGATAGTCACCAAGAAATATATCAGAGACAGCAATTCGTACAATGCCCAGGGAGGGATAGCTGCCGTTACCACCATAGAAGATGACCCCAATATTCATTTTACAGATACAGTTATAGCCGGAAGAGGATTATGTGAGAAAAAAGCGGTAAAAATACTTGTCAACGAAGGGCCTGAACGTATTCACGAGATTATTGATGAGGGGATGCAATTTGATACCGAAAACGGAAAACTCTCCCTCGGACTTGAAGGAGGACATCACAGGAACAGGATTCTCCATGCAGGTGGAGACGCCACCGGTAAATATATCACCGAGTTCCTCATCTCCAAAGTGACTGACAATCCCAATATTACCATCCGCGAAAATATCTCAGTAATAGATTTTTTGGTATTGGATGGAGTTTGCTATGGTGCCAGATGTTGGAATGAAGAGACAGATACTGAGGAGATAATCTATGCTGAACATACATTTCTCACTTCAGGAGGCACTTCTGCCATATTCACCCGTACCACCAATCCTGAGACCACCATTGGCGATGGTATCGCTATGGCCTACAAAGCAGGATGTCGCATCATTGATATGGAGTTCATCCAGTTCCATCCCACTGCACTCTACATAGAAAACTCTCCAAAAGCTTTTCTGATAAGCGAAGCTGTGAGAGGAGAAGGTGCATATCTGCTCGACAAGGATGGGAAACGTTTTATGCTCCCCATTCACGAATTGGCGGAACTTGCACCGAGAGATATAGTCGCCCGCTCGATTTTCAAACAGATGGCGCAGGATGACAGACCTTATGTCATTCTCTCCCTCAAGCACCTTGATCCCCAACGAATCAAGAACAGATTTCCCACCATCTGTGCCCGCTGTTCAGAGTACGGATTTGACCTTACGGACAAGATTCCTGTGGCACCTGCAGCACATTATACTGTCGGAGGAGTGGCATCGGACCTATATGGAAGGAGCGATATCAAGCGTCTCTATGTCTGTGGAGAAGTTGCTTCCACAGGGATAATGGGAGCCAACAGATTGGCTTCCAATTCATTGTTGGAATGTTTAGTGTTTGGTCAGAGGGCTATCGAGACATCCAAAGAATATAGCAAGATTCTCTCTTACCCCACTTTTGAGAAGATGTATCACAAAGACCCATCGGCTGCAGCAAAATATATTTCCCTAAAACAACTGATAGCGCACACCTTAAACAATTGTTCCGGTATCATTCGTTCAGAACTGCTGCTCTCTACGGGGCTCAACCTCATAAAGACTCAACTTCGCGAACTCGGTGATCCCAAAAACGAATATTATGACGAAGCTTCGCGCAAACTTCTGACAGTTGCCTATCTTATCATGACAGGTGCACGATTTAGAAAAGAGAGCAGAGGCGGGCACTACAGAGAGGATTACCCGGTGTTGAAAGAGGAGTACGCCGTTCATACAGTTCAGCAGATTTCCAAGAAGCTGGAGACGGTAAAGGTCAATTCAAAGCGATCATTCTTTGAATAGGTATCAGAGCCTTTTTGGCTATCTCTTCAGGTACTGAGACATGATATCTCTCGTATAGTAAAGATTCATATAGATTCTGAAGATTACAGAGCTTCATCCACTGACAGATAGTGAGGTCTGATATTGGTATAAACTTCTTGTCGGGACATCTCTTCTGAAGTTGATGTATGACACCATTTTCAGTAGCAATGATGAACTCTTTCCTGTCAGAGTGCATTGCGTGACGGATAATCCCTGATGTCGAATAGAAGAAACAACGCGGATGGTTGATAATCTCTTCGCTGAGAGAACATTCTGATTCGGGATGAATGAGTACTTCAGCCTGTGGATACTTGGCAAGCATGCTCTTCACCATCTCGGAGGATATCTTCTTGTGAACACAGCAATTGCCATCCCATATCTCCATATCAAGTCCTGCCACTTGATTGATATAATGTCCCAAATGATAATCAGGGACGAAAAGTATAGGTTTGCCTTGAGGAATGGATTGAGCCACCTTGACTGCATTGGCAGAGGTGCAGCAGATATCGGTCTCGGCCTTTACATCTGCCGTGGTATTGACATAACTTATAACCACTCCTTCGGGGTGAGATGACTTCCATTTGCGAAGGTCTTCTCCACTCACTCCATCAGCAAGTGAGCATCCTGCTCCCAAAGTGGGTATGAGAACTTTCTGACGGGGGGCAAGTATCGCAGCTGTCTCTGCCATAAAATGAACTCCACAGAAGACAATGATATCGGCATCAGTGGAAGCTGCCCGTTTGGCCAATTCAAGAGAATCTCCGAGAAAATCGCAAATATCCTGTATGTCGGAATCGACATAATAATGGGCGAGAATAATTGCATTTTTCTCCTTTTTGAGATGTTCTATAGCACTTATGAGCTCCTGTTTATTCATAATACTCTCACTTTTTGACGATATTCATACTGATATCCATAGCTTGGACCGAATGTGTCAATGCCCCCACAGATATATAATCTACCCCTGTAAGAGCCACTTCGTGGAGCCTTGGGATAGTCATATTGCCGGAGGCTTCTGTCTTGGCTTTACCGGCAATTATTTTCACCGCTTCAGACATCATAGAGTTGGTCATATTGTCGAGCATTATGATATCTGCACCTGCCTTTAATGCTTCTCTCACTTCGTCAAGATCGGTAGTCTCCACTTCCACCTTTATGTCAGATGGAACTTTCTTTCTCACTTGTGCCACAGCATTAGTGATAGAACCTGCCATCTTGATATGATTGTCCTTAATCATCACCATATCGAAAAGTCCCATACGGTGATTCGTCCCGCCTCCCTGGAGTACCGCCATTTTATCTGTGACCCGCATGCCGGGTGCTGTTTTCCTCGTGTCGAGGAGTTGAGTATGAGTCCCTTTCAATTCAGCCACATATTTGGCTGTCTGAGTGGCGATGCCTGACATCCTTTGGAAAAAATTGAGAGATATACGCTCCCCCTTGAGAAGTGAAGCATAGCTCCCTTCGACAGTGAGAATAACATCCCCCTTCCTGACAGTGTCTCCATCTTTAGCTCGAGGAGTAAACACTATCCCCGGTTCAAATTTGCGAAATACTTTCTCAACTATCTCAAGACCCGATATTACTCCGTCCATTTTGGCAGTCATAGTAGCTGTGGCTGCCGAAGAGGTAGGGATAATCGACTCAGTAGTGATATCGCCACTTCCGATATCTTCTTCTATGGCAATGTCGATAAGCCTGTCTATCAATTGTTCTTTATCCATTGGAAATAAGATTATACATCTACAAAGATAACATATTCCTGACAACCTTTTTCCCTATCTTTGCACAAAATAAATCAGGAAGGATATGAAATCTGTCGCAGTGTATTTAGGCTCCAAAATAGGGAATGATACGATATTCGGTAACTCCGCTTCCACCTTGGGCAGGATGCTCGCCGAGAATAATATTACAATTATCTACGGAGGAGCCAATGTGGGGACGATGAAAGCACTTGCCGATGGCGCCCTCGAGGTCAATGGAGAAGTTATCGGAATATTCCCGAAGGGATTTAAAGGCAAAAAAGAGATTAGGGAAGCAGGCATAGATGTTCTCCATCACCACTTGAGCCGTATGATTTATGTAAAGGACCTTCAGGAACGAAAGGCACTGATGAACAGCATGAGTGACGGCTGCATAATACTCCCCGGCAGCTTCGGCACGATAGATGAACTGATGGAATATACCCTGAGCAAACAGCTGGGTCTTCACATCAAGCCTGTCTTTGTATTAAATATTCTCGATTATTATACCCCGCTTCGCCAACTCATCCACAACATGGTCAGGTATGGATTCATCCCTCCTGAAGAGGAAGCACTCATCTCATTCTGCTCATCTGTGGATGAGGTGGTAGCAGCAGTTAAAAAGTCAGTTGACTAATCGTTATTCATCTGAGGAATATCTACTGAATTCTGATAGTCTCCTATGAGATAACGTGAGAAGAAATCAGACATTTTCCAGAAGAAATACTCATCCATATCCCCGAAACCATGACGCTGCCCGGGGAGTATCAAAATCTCAAAACGTTTATTGGCACGGATAAGGGCATTTGCCACCCTGATGGAATTGGCAGGATTGACATTGTTATCTATATCACCATGCACCAGTAACAGATGTCCTTTGAGATTTTTGACCAGTTCCTGATTGGTGTGAATGCTGTATTTGAAAGTAGTATCACCTTTTTCCGATACTTCCTCCTTGATACCATGATGTGTCTCACTCCACCAACGATTGTAGATAGTATTGTCATGATTACCGGCGCAGGATACAGCTACTTTAAAGAAATCGGGATAAGTGAGTATGGCAGCAGTAGACATAAATCCACCACCTGAATGGCCATGAATACCTACTTTATTGATATCTATGTATTTGTGCTGGGCAGCGAGCTGCTGAACAGCCACTTTCTGATCTTCCAAACCATAATCGCGGAGGTTGCCGTAACCGAAATTATGATACCATTTGGAACGGTCGGGATGACCTCCCCTGTTACCTACTGTGATGACAATAAAACCGAGCTGTGCAAGACGGTCAAGTCTATTCATACCCTTGGTCCAAAAGTAATTGGTAGCCTCAGTCTGTGGCCCCGGGTATACATATTCGATGATGGGATAAAGTTTAGTCGAATCGAAGTCAAAAGGTTTGTACATCACTCCGTACAAATCTGTGATGCCATCAGCTGCTTTTACTTTGAAAGGCTCGGGGAATTTGTATCCGGCTGCAAGAAGTTGGCTGAAATCTGCAGTCTCAAGATCCATTATCTTAACTCCTGCTGTAGTATATAAAGCATTGGTGGGGGCAGTATTGACTCTGGATGAGCTGCTGATGAAAAACTTGCCATTCTCACTAACATCACTCCTATTGTCGAAATCTACTATATCAAGAAGTTTCAATCCTGAGCCATCAAACCCTACTCTGTATAGATGTTCATAGTAAGGATTTTCTTTCTTGTTATAACCATTGGCCGAGAAGATGACAGTACGAGTGGCATCATCCACTGAGAGTATTCTATATACGTGGAAAGCACCTTTGGTAATAGCATTTTTATATGTACCATCGCTCGAATAGAGGTAGAGATGTGACCATCCGTTGCGTTCAGACATTTTGATGATTTCTTTTCCATTATTGACAAGTCTGAAGCTCGTAACATCAATGTATGTGTTACTCTCCTCGTCGAGAACTACTTTGATACTGTCATCATCCACATTGGCTTTCAAAAGTTCATAATGATGAAGGTCACGACTGATACGGGATAAATAAAATGTCTTGTTGTCTCCTACCCAAGTGCTGTAGAAATACTTGGAATAGATATTTTTCTTGGTGAAAGGGGCATTTTCCACTTCGATAGACTGGTCTTTATATTTGTCAGCCTTGAGGACCTTATGAGTTTTGTCCTGCATGTTGAAGAGCATAACATAAGTCTTGGCACTCGGTTCGCCCGGGAGTTGATACTTGTATGTTTCCAAAGTGGGACGTGGGTTGGAGAGGGAATTTATGACCCATAACTCTTTCAATCCCGACAAATCAAATTTTTCGAGAGTGAAATATTTAGAATCGGGAGACCATGTAGTGGACACCCTGTATCTTTTGGTAGAATCTCTTTCATCTATACCGCTGTATGAGTTGCCCCCATAAGGAATATCTTTAGTGCCATCGGTAGTAAGAGCAGTTTCCACTATGGTGCTGTCTTTTTCATCTTCCATAGCCTTACGAAGATTGGCCATATCCATATAGTAGAGATTATAACCTTTCGCATAGACAACATAACTGCTGTCGGGAGAGATACCTGCCCAGCGGGGGAATTGAGCTTCAGGCTCTATATCGGATACATCCTTAAGCTTATTTGAAGCAATGTCATATTCGAAATGGAAAACCTTTTTCTCCATCTTGGGTTTTCCCTTGGGAGCTTTTTTGGTAGTGTCGGCAGCTTCCTTGTTTTTATCTTTTTTATCTTTCTTCTCAACTTCCAAATTGGATTGAATGTCGAAAGTGAAAATCTTGTCATCTTTGAGCTTAAGATTCTTTATGGGAATATGTTGAGCATCAAATGGGTCTTTTGTTATCTCGGTAAGCTGCATGGCAAGCTGTTCGAGGTCGAAAACATATCTTTTGGTCTTGGCCACGGGATCTACAATGTAATAGTTGACACCATCGGTATTTTTCCATTCATACCAGAATTTATCTGATTTTTCGAACCAGTTAGCTCTAATGGACTGAGTGAAAACCATTCTGTTGACTTTCTTGGGTGAGAAACGCTCGGCAAGGTCGTAGTTGGCGTGGGTGATGGGTGTTTGCTGAGCACTTAGCGTCACACCTGCAGAAAATAACAGAGAGAGAGCAAAAAATGTAAAGTAATGTTTCATATTAATATTATGTGTTTGTTGAGTAAATGTCGCTTTTAATTTTTCTTTTCCCATTCCCCTACCTCCATATCGAAAATATTGCCCCCGTCTATCTTAAAACGCAGTGCTGTCCTGACAATGTGAAAACCGTATATTCCGGAAGCACCCGGGTTGAGGTCAAGCATATTGTACTTGAAATCATTGATAACTTTCAAGATATGAGAATGCCCGCATACGAAAATATTGGGAAGATGGGCTGTGATGAGTGACAGAGCTTTCATGTCATAGTGACCCGGGTAACCTCCTATGTGCATCATCAACACCTTCTTACCTTCACATTCAAAACACTGAGAGAGAGGCACTCTTTGTCTGATGTCTGTCCCGTCACAGTTACCAAAAACACCTCGCAAAGGTTTGAACTCGGAGATTGATTGAAATGTCTCCAAATTACCAAAATCGCCTGCATGCCAAATTTCGTGAACGGGGTCGAGAAATCTCCTGATGGAATCATCAAAATAACAGTGCGTATCAGATATCAAGCCAATATATGTCATACGATTACAAAAGTACTAAAAAAGATAATCTTTCAACACTTTCATTCGATATTACATCTATACTGGACAGCCTCAGAAATATGTTGCACAAGTATCTCCGGAGAACCCTCCATATCTGCTATGGTTCGTGATATTTTAAGGATACGGCTGTATGCTCTCGCGGAGAGGCTGTATCTTTCTATAACTCTGTCGATTAATTGTTTCTCAGATGGTCCGAGATGGCAATATCTCGCCAATTGTTCTGCATTCATCTGAGAATTAGTGTATATCTCTTCTCTCACAAAACGTTGCAATTGTCTCTCTCTGACTTTTGCAACCCTTTTAGCTATCTCGAGACTCGATTCTTTCTTTCCTCCATCTATCAATGATTTTCTCTCCACAGGACGTACTCTGATATTAAGATCTATCCTGTCGAGAAACGGCCCCGATATCTTGGAACGATAACGGGCTATCATCCCCGGAGAGCAGGTGCACCTGTCATCATCCTCTCCTGCATACCCACACGGACAGGGATTCATCGAACCCACCAGGATAAAATTCGCAGGATACCGGACTTTTATTTTCGCTCTGGAAATAGAAATGCATCGCTCCTCCAAAGGCTGTCTGAGAACATCGAGTACCGCCATCGGGTATTGTGATATCTCGTCAAGATACAGCACTCCGTTGTGAGCCAATGAAATCTCGCCAGGGAGCACATTTGTCCCTCCCCCCACAAGAGATACCATGCTCGCAGTGTGGTGTGGACAGCGAAAAGGACGTTCAACCATCAGCCCTGTTTTCTCATTGAGCTTCCCCGACACAGAATAAATCATACTCGTTTCCAAAGCCTCCTTATGATTCATGGCAGGCAGAATAGATGCCAGACAATGGGCCATAAAACTTTTTCCTGACCCGGGTGAACCAATCAGGATGACATTGTGTCCTCCACAAGCAGATATTTCCAACCCTCTCTTCGCAAATTCCTGTCCCATCACATCTTCAAAATCATCTTTATATTTTCTGTTTTCGTGTATTTGAGGCTTATAACGAACTATCAACTTCTCTGTATAGTCTTCTCTATTGAGAATATCTATAATCTCTATGATGGAAGAGGCTCCATACACCTCAATCCCTTCGACTTGAGAAGCTTCAATAGCAGATTCTTTCGGAAAAATGCAGGACTTGAATCCCATATTTGAAGCCCGCACTGCGATGGGAAGTGCTCCTGAAATGGGACGAAGAGTCCCGTCCAAAGCCAGTTCTCCCGATATCATAAAATCATCCGATTTGAAAAACGGTATCTGTCCCGAAGCTGCAAGGAGACCTACCGCTATCGCCGCATCATAGGAAGACCCTTCCTTTTTGATATTGGCCGGCGCCATATTTATAACTGTCTTTTTGCCAGGGATTCTGAATTCATAACAAGAAAGGGCAGTGGTCACCCGCAACAGAGATTCTCTGACTGCGCTGTCCGGGAGACCTACCAGATAGATGCCTACACCCTGTGAAATAGAGACTTCCACAGTCACTCTTACTACTTCAAGTCCCACACAAGTGGCACTATAGACTCTGCATAACATATCATTAATTTGATGACTAAGTTATGGCAGCTATGTAATACGGGCAATAGCGGGAAAAAGCTTTTTCCGTTTTTATAATAAAAATATCTGTTTTTAGATATTGATGGACTTCAGAACTATCTCTGTAGCCCCAAGATGATTATTTATGTAATTTTTACAAATATCTGAGGCTTGTTCCCTCTTGTCAGGAGATGATATCCACTCCTTAAGAATAGGACTTAACTCCGTGCAGGTCGAGACAGATTTGGCACCGCCTTCCTCGATGAGGTCACATGCTTCTTTATATTCTTGGTAGACAGGCCCGAATACTGTAGGACATCCATATATTGCAGCCTCGAGAATATTGTGAATCCCAGTACGTCCAAATCCACCTCCTATATAGGCAAACAAACCATATTTATAGAGGCGAGAGAGCATCCCTATGGTGTCGATAATAAGCACTTGGGCACCGGACAGGGCGTCAAGGGGAAGATTCGCATCATTAAGGCATTGACTATAGATCAGAGTTTTATATTTATTGAAAATATTTTTTACCTCACAGATACGTTCATCTGACACTTCGTGAGGGACGATAATGACTTTTGAACCTGCTATCTCGTCAAGAGATTTGGCGATGAGCCACTCATCTTCTTTCCACGTGCTCCCTGCCACCCATAGTGGTCGATTACTTGCAAAGGAAGATATGATTTCATCCTTTGGACTCTCGAGATGTGCTATTTGATTGACCCTGTCAAATCTGGTGTCTCCCGCCACGACTACATTAAACACCCCTATCTCATTGAGCAGAACCCGAGATTTTTCATCCTGGACGAAAATAGTGTTATAGCACCTGAAAACTCTCCTCATAAATTTGCCATACCACTTGAAGAAAATCTGCTTACGTGATATAATCGCTGAGACGAGGTATGTCGGCACTTTACGCGACTTGAGACTTGTAAGATAGTGATACCAGTATTCGTATTTGATAAAAATGGCAACCTCAGGACGAACAGTATTCAAGAAAAGTCGCACATAGAGTCTTTTATCCAATGGAAGATAGAACACATAGTCTGCACCATAATAATCTTTGCGAAGCTCATACCCTGAGGGAGAGAAAAATGTGACGAGAATCCTTTTGTCAGGTGAAGAGACTCTAATCCTTTCTATCAGAGGTATAGCCTGCTCAAATTCTCCGACTGAGGCACAATGCACCCAGATAATGGGACGGTCATGCTCGATGGTGCGAGATATTTTTTTGAAGATGCCCTTACGTCCTTTTACAAAAAGGGCTGCTTTCTTATCAAAAGGAGAAATAACCTTTGCGAAAAAAGAATAGAGGCTGATACCTATGTCGTAGAAAAACACCAAATGCAGGAAATTAGGCTGCGAATGTAGTAATAAAAACCGATTTTTCGTACCTTTGAAAATTATTAATCAGATAACGTCAGGTTTTGATAAACAACTTTCTTGAATTCGTAGGGAAATACTTTCTTTTTATGAGGAGAGTGTTCAAGAAGCCGGAGAAATGGAAATTATTCTTCAAACAATTTGTCCAAGAAACTGATAAATTGGTTTTGGATTCAGCCCCTTTGGTAGCTTTAATATCCCTTTTTATCGGTGCTGTACTCGTGATTCAGACTGCCAACAATCTTGAATCCCCATTTATACCCAAAATGTATGTCGGATATATGACACGCGAGTCTCTGGTTCTCGAATTTTGCTCTACCATGATTTGCCTCATCCTAGCCGGTAAAATAGGCTCCAACATATCTTCAGAGATAGGTACTATGAGAATTACCGAACAGATAGATGCCATGGAGATGATGGGTGTCAATTCTGCTAATTTTCTTGTTTTCCCGAAGATAATGTCTGCCACACTACTCAATCCACTTCTTATGCTTTTAAGCTTTATGATGGGGCTTTTGGGTGGATATCTTATAGTCGCCATCACGGGGATTGTCAATCTATCTGACTATGTCACGGGGATAAGATATTGGTTCGTTGGCTTTTATATCACATATAGCGTAGTCAAGACTGCCGTGTTTAGTTTCATAATCACATCCATTTCCTCCTTTTATGGCTATTATGCCCATGGAGGGTCGCTGGGTGTGGGTCGTTCAAGCACCCGGGCGATTGTAGTAAGCTGTGCTCTCATCCTCATTTTCAATCTTATTCTCACCCAATTGATGTTGTAATGATTACTGTTAAAAACATAACCAAGCAATTTGACGGTAAAGAGGTACTGCACGATTTCTCTTTTCAGTATGAGAAAGGCAAATGTTCACTTATCATCGGTGCCAGCGGTTCAGGGAAAACTGTCCTTCTCAAATCTATTGTAGGGCTTTTGCAACCCGACAGTGGAGAGGTGTGGTTTGATGATGTTCTTTTCAACCAGCTCTCATTTAAAGATAAAAAGGAAATTCGCAGCAAGATAGGGATGTTGTTCCAGGGTAGTGCACTCTTTGATTTTGCCACTGCGCAGGAAAATGTAATGTTTCCCCTCGATTTTTTCACTTCTATGAGTAAGGAAGAAAAATTGGAAAGGGCCAATTTCTGCCTCACGCGAGTGGGATTGGAAAATGTCAACAATAAATATCCTTCAGAACTTTCAGGAGGCATGCAGAAAAGAGTCGGGATAGCAAGAGCCATAGCGATGAATCCCAAATACCTCTTTTGCGATGAACCCAACTCCGGATTGGACCCTCTGACATCCATTCTCATAGACAGACTGATTCAGGAGATAACACAGGAATATAACATCACGACCATCATCAACACCCACGATATGAATTCCGTCATGGAGATTGGTGACAAGGTCGCTTTTATACATCAGGGATCCAAAATGTGGGAAGGTACCCGTTCTGATATCCTTCATTCCGATTGCACTGAATTAAACGACTTCGTTTTTGCATCCAATATGGCCAAACAGCTTAAATCATTGATATAGTAATGGACAATATTACCATCTATTGTGACTCAATAAAAGGATTTTATGATTGCCCCCCGGGCACTTCACTCAAAGACCTCTCTCTTAAAATCGATACCGGGTGCAAATATCCCGTAATGGCCGCTTTTGTCGACAATCAGCTCAAAGAGCTGGATTTTAAGATATACACTCCCCACACCGTAAAATTCCTCGACTACACATATCCCGACGGCAGACGCACATTTGTCAGGACCCTCTCGTTTATTCTCCAGAAAGCTGTGGTAAAGATATTCCCGAAATATGACCTCATAATAGATTATACCCTTCCCAATGGTTTGTATTGTGAACTAAGAGATTATTCCACAAAAGTGGACAATCTTCCGGTCAGCATCAAACTCTCCATGGATGATATTGTACGTATCAAGAGGGAGATGGAAAGGATTATCAAAGCAAATCTTCCCATTACCAAACACAAACTTCCCAACGATGAGGCTGTGGAGCTGTTCCGCAACAATCGCAGGGAGAAAAAGGCAACCCTTGTGCACAATATGGAGAAGTTTTTCGTATCGGTTTACTATCTCGAGGGATATCCCGATACTTTCTATGGGCCATTGCTCTTCTCCTCAGGAGATATAAATCTTTTCAATATCATACCATACAGCGAAGGTTTCTGCCTTCAATATCCATCTCCATCCGACCCTGAGGAAATCACCGATTATGTTTATCAGGACAAATTGAGCAGTGTTTTCAAAGAAAATTCTCTTTGGTGCTCCATCTTGGGTGCTCATGATATATGTTCCATCAATCAACTCATCAGAAATGGGGAGGCTTCATCTCTCATTCAGATAGCAGAGTCGCTGCACGAAAGAAAATTTGTCTCCATATCAGATATGATTTTCAGGAAGAGAGACAAAGTGAAGCTCGTACTCATAGCCGGGCCATCAAGCAGTGGCAAGACTACCACCTCCAAGCGTATTGCCCTACAATGTAAGGTTTTGGGGCTCAACCCCAAAGTGATAGCAATGGACAATTATTTTGTCAACAGGGACAAGACTCCCCGAGACGAAAATGGTGATTATAACTTCGAATCGATAGATGCGCTCGACCTCCCTTATTTCAATCAGCAACTCAATGAACTGTTTGCAGGTAAAGAGGTGGAGATTCCAAGATTTGACTTCAAAAAAGGAGAACGGTATTTCGCCGGGGACAAAATGTGCCTCCAGGAAGATGATATCCTGATAACAGAAGGAATCCACGCCTTAAATCCTCAACTCACTTCATCCATAGATGCCGAGAAAATTTTCAAAATCTACGCCTCCGATCTTACTTCTGTATCATTGGATGAGAACAATTATATCTCTACCACAGACAACAGAATGCTCCGCAGAATGATTAGAGACTATGCTACGAGGGGCATCTCACCTGAAGACACCATCCTGCGCTGGCCAAGTGTCAGAAAGGGAGAAGAACACAATATCTTCCCATACCAGGAAAATGCTGATGCGATGTTCAATTCTACATTAATCTTTGAACTCTCTATGTTGAAATATTATGCGGTCCCTCTTCTCTCCAAGATTCCACCACTTTCCGCAGCCTATCCTGAAAGCATCCGCCTTCTCAAATTCCTCTCATACATTTTCCCTCTCTCCCCCGATGACATTAAAGGCATCCCCCCCACCTCCATTATGAGGGAATTTATCGGAGATAGTACTTTTGATTATTGATAATGAATACGGCTCCTATTTTCTGAGCCAGTGCTCCGGATTCTGCTTCTCGGTCCCTTTCCACAATTGGAAGTGAAATACTGCATTGCCATCATCTGAAGTGGCAATAGACCCTATTTCCTGGCCTGTGGCAAGTTTGTCACCTGCAGAGACAAATACCCTTTTGAGCTTACAGTAGAAAGTGAAATATTCACCATGCTGTACCAATACACATTGATTGTACCCCGGCATCACCAACACCTGTTTGACTACTCCGTCGAAGATACAGTATGCATTTTCTCCCACAGTTGTGCTGAAATTGACACCATTGTTGAATGGGAGCTTCACATTTCTGAAAACAGGATGATAAGCTTGTCCAAACTTCTCGACTATTACCCCATTTTTCACCGGCCAGGGTAGTTTACCCTTATTATCGCTGAATTTGGCAGAAAGTTCATAGTCAATGGCTATCTTTTCTCCGGCCCTCTTTTGCTCTCTCACAGCATCTGCCAATATTTTCTCTATCTCTTTGTTGAGCCGTTCCATCTCTTTTTTCTTCTTCTCGAGTTGGGAACGCATCTGCTTCTCCTGTTTGGACAGTCTCGAGATGGTATTGGTCACAGCCACCTCTTCATTGGAAAGCTCCTCATATTCCTTTTCCCTCTGCTTTTTGGTAGACAACGATTCGAGTTTGAGCTTGCGGAGATTTTCATTTTCAAGGGCCAGGTCGAGCTGAACCTCTCTAATATTCATAGCCTGCACCTGGACAGAGTGAGACAGATTGCGAAGATATGACCAGCGCCTGAGGCCTTGCCCCAGATTGTCACTTGCCATAATATACATAAACCACACCTTAGAGTCTCTGTTTTTGTATGAATTAAGAATCAGCTTGTCATAATAATATTTCAAGGTGTCAAGACGTGCAGACAGCCTGGCAATCTGCTGATTTTTGATGGCAATAGATTTGTTATATCCCTCTATCTCTTTATCTATCTGTTCAATAAGATTGCGACGAGCTTCGATTTTTGTCTGGGTGAGAGCGAGAGCCTGAAGATTGTCGTGCTTTTGATTTTGAGTGGTATTGAGCTGAACATCGATAAGAGCTATCTCTTCTTCTATTTTTTTCTTCTGTGCAGTCTGTTTTGAGATATTTTGTGCTGAAAGAGAAAATAGCGAAAGCATCAAGAGTGAAAATATGAGATAGACTCTTTTCATAGGATGTAGACGTTATTTGGTTATTTCACCCCTTTTGCGCAGCATCTTGTCCTTAATTCCCAATGACGGGTCGACTTTATCTGCCTTTTCCCAGTACATGTTGGCAAGGTCATACTCCTTGATGGCAAAGAGTACATCGGCATAATGATCGAGAATCACTGCACTGTCTGTACCGCCATATAACATGGCGTGCTTGAAATAATCCTTTGCATCTTGATAATCGCCCGTAAGATAGAGGAGCCAGGCATAAGTGTCCAAATATGTGGAATTGTCAGGCTCCGCTTTGATAGTCTTTTTGCTCATCTGAAGGGCCTTTTTCAATTGCTTCCCCTGCTGGCTCAGGAAATAGGCGTAATTATTGAGAAGGGGATAATAATCGGGGTTTATCTTGAGTGCTTTATCATAACAATCCATCGTTTTCTTCATATTGCCCTTGGTCTGATAAAGATCGCCAAGTGCGGTATATCCCGATAATAGTAAGGGGCTCCCCTTGGGAGATGATTTTATCATCTTGGAATATGTGGCAATGGATCCGTCAGTATCTCCGGCCTGCCAATAAGCTACAGCGAGAACTTCCATAAGGGACAAGTCCTGCGGAAAAACGGAAAGTGTCGTTTCGACTTGAGAGATGAGTTCTTTCCAGTCTTTGAGATAATAGAGCAGAGAAATGTATTCCAGATGAGAATGCTTGTCATCGGGATAGATATTCAAAACCTCATGGTAAAACTCTTTCCCTTCTTCCATTCTACCTGTCTGAACATAATAGGAGCCTGCCAGAAACAGAGCTGTAGAGTCTGTGGGATGGGCTCCGACAAAAGTCGTTATCATAGTATCGACCTGAGGAAGAAAAGCTTGGACAAATTGGGGAGTGAATACCACTTCTTTCATATAATTGGCCTCCATTGATGAATTCATCTCAGGACTCGAAAGAAAGACATTGATGTTTTGGAAAAAGAGATTGAACTGACGTTTCATCCTGTAGACTTCGGCAAGTCCAAAATATGATGGATAATAATGGGGGTCCATCGACAGAGACTTATTGTAGTATTTGATGGCTGCACTATCATTGTATCTCGATTTGTATATATCTCCCAAAATAAAAGATGTCCTGGGAGAGGGATATTCTTCGTCAATACTGAGAAGATATTCAGCCGCCTCGTCATACTTGTTTTGCATTACCAAAAGCTCATATCTGGCATTTACGGTAGCTTCATTGGCCCCTCTGAGAGCCTCTATGGTGTCGAGTGTAGAGAGAGCCTTCTCTATCTGACCACTTCCTGTGTATAAATCGATAATCTCATAATAGATGGAACTTTGTGAAGGGAAATCTTGAGATATCTTCTCAAATAGCGAGAGGGCCTGATCTATCCTTTGAGACTTCGCGTAAAAACGAGCGAGAGAAAGCCGATACCAATAACTGCCTGGAGCCAGCTCACAAGCTCTCTTTAAATACAATTCCGACTTATCACTCAATCCTTGAGAATCGTAGATGAGTCCGAGATAATAGCATGAAGCATCATTTTGTGTATCCAATTTGAGAGATTGCAGCAAAAGCGATTCTGCATCTGAGTAGTTTTGGATATTGTATTGATTGACACCTTCGAGGTAGTAGTCAAAACTTGTATTGTTACCCTTATCTTTTTTTTGTCCGAAGAAAATAACAGGCACCAAAAGGAGGGCTAAAAGTAAAATGGATTTCTTACACATACTTTGGCAAAAATAGCAATTTCTTTTATGTTAATGCAGCAAAATACGTTAATTTTGCATCTATTAACTACTAATAAGGATGCCGTCCGACAAACCTTGTTACACTACAGAACAGAAGCTTATTGAAGCCTGCATACGTCAGGATTCTAAAGCCCAAAGACTATTGTACGAGAAATATGCACCTCGGATGATGTCTGTCTGTAGGAGGTATGTGACTGACAAAGACAGTGCCAAAGATTTGCTCCAAGAAGGATTTATCACTGCTTTTGCAAAGTTGGGGAGTTACCACGGCGATGGTTCTTTTGAAGGCTGGTTAAGGAAGATATTCGTCAATACGGCTCTGATGTCGCTCAGAAAGAACGATGTAATGAGAGATGCGAAGGATGTCTTGGAGTTGAGATCTCAAACGCCATTTGTCGATAATGTGGTCGAGAGACTGGAAGGAAAAGATATTTTCGAACTCATCACCAAGATGCCCACAGGATTCAGAACCATATTCAATATGAATGTGATAGACGGATATTCCCATCAGGAGATAGCTAAAGCTCTCGGTATTACAGAGGGAGCCTCCAGGTCTCAGTTGAGCAGGGCAAGAGTATGGCTTCAAGAGAACATTTTAAAATTGGAAAAAGGGACAAATGAACGATAGAACATTTGACGAAAAGATTAAGTCGCTGATGGATTCTCACTCATGTGAGGTCGATGATAGCGTTTGGACCAATATAGAGGCCGGTCTGCTTCGCAGAAGGAGAATCAAGCTCTACAGAAGAGTTGGATATTATTCTGCTGCAGCTGCCGCTGCAGTCATTTTAGGATTGTTCCTTATCCTCAATCCATTTGACAGCAGCACATCTACTATCGAATCTGTTGCCTCTGTCTCTACTGTTCAGCCCGAGGCCACTACCGCTCCTGCTTCCACTTCAGAGACCTCCACTTCTTCTTCAGAGACCTCCACATCCCTTTCAGAGACCCTTGTATCCCCTTCAGAGACTTCTCCATCACGTTCAAATCTTGTCTCTTCTACCTCGACTACTATTACTCATTCCACATCCCCCATATCCTCCTCCTCTTCCATTTCTACTATCCCTTCCGATTCTTCCACCATTATTGCTTCTGTCACCAAGACTTCCTCATTGGAGAATACTGAATCGACATCTTCTGCCAAAGCCACATCACTTTCACAGGATGTCGAAGAAAAGACCAAAGAGACTCAATATAAGACTATCTCCCAGCAAATAGCCGAAAGAGGAGATTCTTATATCGCTCAAGAAACTGTGAAAAAGAGCAACGATATGATAGTGTCTCTCTCTTCCGACCTTTCCACACTCCTTTCGAGTGGGCGAATCGACTTTTCAAGTCCAAGCTTCTCGTCCGGTAAAGGGGCAAATGCCAACTACGGCATCACCCCCATCTCAGAGCCAAGACATTTCTTCCCTGTGACAGTGGGTCTTGAGCTTCATTATCCTTTCCTTAAAGACCGTATGTCCGTGGGTATCGGCGTCAATTACACATATCTATACAGTCGTTACGAAGCCCTCATTGACAAGACATTTCAGGGTAATATCGAACAATCCATTCACTATATCGGCATTCCTGTGGACCTCATTTACAACATCATCCGCACCGATCATCTTCTCTTTTATGCCAACATCGGCGGTATGATGGAAAAGGGCATCAAAGCCTCTTATCAGATCTCCAACCTCAACAATGTAGAGACTACCAGAAGTGAGTCAATCCCTTCGGTTCAGTGGTCTGTAAATGTAGGTATCGGTTTTGAATACAGATTTATTAAAGCAATGGGGCTCTTCATCGACCCGCGTTGCACATATTTCTTTGATTGCGGACAGCCATACAGCATCCGCAGCGAACAGCCTTTTCAGTTCAATCTTCAGTTAGGATTCAGATTCCATCTTTAGGACTCGCCTAAGCCCCTCTCCCGTTACAGATTTTGGATCAATAGCCACCTCTTCTGGCGTGCCTTGTGACACTATATAGCCACCCTCTCTCCCCCCCTTGGGTCCCATGTCAAATAGATAATCGACAGATTTTAGCACGTCAAGATTGTGCTCTATGATGACCACGGTATTGCCCTGGTCAACTATCTTACGAAGCACTCCCAATAACACTTTGATATCTTGTGAATGAAGTCCGGTAGTGGGCTCATCAAGGATGTAGAGAGTATTCCCGGTACTTTTACGGGAAAGTTCGGTAGCAAGCTTTACTCTTTGATTCTCACCACCGCTGAGAGTGGTAGATGCCTGTCCGAGCCTTATGTATCCCAGTCCCACTTCATCCAAAGACCTGAGCTTCTGAGCTATCGAAGGGATAGATTCAAAAAAGGCAGTAGCCTGAGATATGGTCATCTCCAACACATCATTGATGTTTTTCCCTTTGTACTTGACAGAGAGCACATCCCTCTTAAAGCGTTTGCCATTGCACTCTTTGCACTTGACATTGACAGAGGGAAGGAAGTTCATCTCTATTACCTCCACACCTGCTCCTTTGCACATCTCGCACCTGCCACCTTTTACGTTAAATGAAAATTTACCTGAATTGAACCCCCTTATTTTGGCATCGGGAGTCTCAGCGAAAAGTCTGCGGATATCTGATAATACTCCCGGATAAGTAGCGGGATTACTGCGCGGAGAGCGTCCTATGGGAGACTGGTCTATCTCTATCATCTTGTCGATGTTATTTATTCCCACAATACTGTCATAGGGAAGATGATTATAGAGAGATCTGTAAAAATGGGCACTTAACACCGGCATAAGAGTCTGGTTGATAAGAGATGATTTACCGCTTCCACTCACACCGCTGATTCCGACAAAT
>CAYMAX010000001.1:0-55926 GCA_964388595.1 uncultured Muribaculaceae bacterium | reverse complement strand
TGCTCCACTACTATCACAGAGTTGCCTTCGTCTCTTAGTATTTTAAGAGAATCTATCAACTTCTTCTCGTCAGAATAATGAAGACCGATACTCGGTTCATCAAGGATATAGAGAACATTTACCAATTTGGAACCTATCTGGGTGGCAAGACGTATTCTCTGGCTCTCCCCTCCGCTAAGACTTTTGGTGGAGCGGTTCAGCGAGAGATATGAAAGCCCAACATCTATAAGGAATTTGACTCTCTCTTTCAACTCTTTGACTACATCTCCGGCTATGATATTTTGTTTTTGATCGAGTTCTTCAGGAAGTGCACATATCCAGTCATATAGTTCTCTAATATCGAGAGACGAAACTTCTGAAATGTTTTTCCCGGCTATCTTGAAAGATAATGATTCTTCTTTGAGTCTTGTTCCGTGGCACACAGGACAGATGGTCTCGATAGAGAAGCGTTCTTTCTTGTCGTAAAGATCATCGCTTTCACTCATTTTATGCTCCAACAGGGATATCACCCCTTGGAAAGTGACCATCTGAGAGAGACCACCTATGGTATTGACTCTGATTAGGTCTTCCGACCCATAAAGAATGAGATTCATCGCATCTTCCGGTATCTCTTTGATGGGGGCAAACAGAGAAAAATCATATTTTCTGGCCACTCCCTCAAGGATGGAAAAAAGTTGATTTTCTCTTTTCTCTCCCAATGGCTTTATCCCCCCGTCTGCGATAGAGATGCTATCATCGGGAATGATTTTGGAGATGTCAGCCTGAGAGACCATACCCAATCCTTTACAATTTGGACAGGCACCTTGAGGAGAATTGAAAGAAAAAGAGTGGGGTGCCGGCTCGGCAAATGAGATACCGCTTTCGGGACAAATAAAGTGTTTACTATAATGAGATACGACATTTTTATCGGTGTCAAGAACAGACAGAAAACCTTTGCCGTAGTTTAGAGCTGTCATCACTGAATCTCTTATCCTTTTCTTGTCTGCCTCTTTGGGGACAAGCTTGTCCACTACAAGTTCTATAAAATGGATCTTATATCTGTCCAAACCTGAAGAGACATCATTGATATTACATATCGCCCCGTCAATTCTCATTTGAGAATAGCCTCTTCTTATCATACTCGTGAAGAGTTCTTTATAATTGCCCTTTCGTCCTTTAACCAAAGGAGAAAGAATTATACATTTTCTTCCCGAATAATTATTGATTATCAACTCCACTATCTCATTGTCGTTGTAGCGAACCATCTCCTTGCCTGTGACGGGTGAATATGCTTTAGCCGCTCTGGCATATAAAAGTCTGAGAAAGTCTGAAATCTCAGTAATGGTCCCAACGGTAGAACGGGGATTTCTGTTGGTGCTTTTCTGCTCTATGGCGATGGTGGGACTCAGTCCGCTTATGCTTTCGACTTGAGGACGTTCCAACACTCCGATATACTGTTTGGCATAGGTACTCAAAGTATCCATATATCTTCTCTGAGCCTCTGCAAAGATGGTATCAAAAGCAAGAGACGACTTGCCACTGCCGCTAAGTCCTGTTATCACTACAAAGCGATGACGCGGTATCTTGAGCGATATATCCTTGAGGTTGTGGACGCCTGCCCGTGATATTTCGATGTATTCCATCAATGTAGAAATGGATTGGAAGCTATCTCTTCTGCAATGGAAGTATGTGGACCATGCCCCGGATAGACAGTAGTATCGGATGGAAGGTTCAAGATTTTGGTGCGAATGCTTTCGATAAGGGTATCAAAGTCACCCTCAGGAAGGTCAGTCCTGCCAATGCTTCCCTGAAAAAGGGAATCACCTGATAATAAATATTTTTCCGCTTCGTTGTAAAAAACAACTCCTCCCTGTGAATGACCCGGGGTGCAAAAAACTTTCAATCTGATATCCCCGACAGAGATGATGTCTCCCTCCTTGAGGTCAACAATATGGTCTGACGGCTGCTCGTAACTATATCCGAAATATCCTCCGTATGACCCCGCCCTGCGCAATTGAGAAAGGTCATGGGAATTCATATAGATGGGAAGATGCCATAGTTTGGATACAAAATCGACCCCCATAAGGTGGTCAAAATGACCATGGGTGATGAGAATCATCTTCGGTGTCAATCCCTCATCTTCGACAAACTTCACAAGTCTGTTTTTTTCACTCTCCGAATAGCACCCCGGATCAACTATTGCACACTCTTTGGTCTGATCATAAATGAGATAGCAGCAAGTGCGCAAATCGTTAAAATAAAAAGTCTTAATCATAGTGACAAAATTACAAAAAGAGTTTGTAAATTTGCTACCATACTTAATCAATTTATATATGCATATAGCAGTTGCAGGAAATATCGGAAGCGGCAAGACCACACTCACTGGATTACTTGCCAAACATTATGGATGGGAACCACGTTTCGAGTCAGTTGACTTCAACCCTTATCTTTCGGATTTCTATGCAGATATGCAGAGATGGTCCTTTAATATCCAAATCTATTTCCTCAACAAACGTTTCCAGGATGTAGTGGACATTAGCAAGACCAAAGAGGTCATCATCCAGGACCGTACCATCTACGAAGATGCACGTATCTTCGCCCCCAATCTTCACGATATGGGGCTGATGGATTCCCGAGACTTCGAAAATTACAGTTCCCTCTTTAACCTGATGATGTCTCTCGTAAAGGCTCCCGACCTTCTTATCTATCTCAGGTCATCCATTCCCAATTTGGTGGCTCAGATTCAGAAACGTGGCAGGGAATACGAAAACAGTATTCGTATAGATTATCTTAAAGGTCTCAACGAGAGATATGAGAAGTGGATAGAAGAATACCGCTCCACCAAATTGATTATCGACGTGGACGGCATTAATTTTCAAGACAATCAGAAAGATTTGAACGACATCATAGACAAGATAGATGCCCAACTTTTCGGTCTGTTCTAACTAACACATCAGAGCTTTACCGACATCCCTATATTCACAAGACCTCTGTACCCAAATCCGAGTTCGACAAACCCGCCGATGGTCTCGCCGTATCTAAACTTGACAGCACTTATATGATATGCAAATTTGAGCTTGTCAGAAGCTGTAGGAATAGTGTATTTCTTGTTGTAAGTAGTAATAGATTCGTCCCAGTAACTTACACCGAGATAGACTGCAGAAGAACATTCCATGGCTCCTCTCTGGAAGTAAGTCCAGGCTGCCATTATCTGTCCGGTATAACTTATAATCCCCGATCTGTATAGTAGAGTGGGATCTATTTCCTGATCTTCAAATCTGGTAATGTAGATATCTGCAGAAGCATAACTCACACCGCCATAAATGCCAATAGCAAATTGTTCTGTGATGGAATAATTGTATCCCAGAGAGGCAACACCGGTAAACTTGTGGTTGTCACTCTTGCCGGCTGACTGACTTGAAGCCGATTTGTATGTGTTTTTAAGCGTGGTGGCAAGCTCCATGACAGTAGGAGCTCCATACTGAAGATAAATCTCACTACGCGGGAAAAAATCTGCATCTCTTTTGTGTTTGCTCTGTCCGGACATACAGAATGATGTGCTCATCATCAGTATTGTCGATATCAGAAATAATCTACGCATAATGGTATTTTTTTGTAAAGATAAAGAATTGTCTCAATTAACATCTTCCTGAGTCATAAACTTTACCAAACTGACATAAAGCTTCTCAACAGGAAGACCTACAATATTGAAATAAGAGCCCTCGATAGAAGAGATGGCGATGAGGCCTATCCATTCCTGTATTCCGTAGCCTCCTGCCTTGTCAAAAGGTTGATAATGGTCGATATAGTAATAAATCTCTTCATCGGTAATCTCTCGAAAAGTTACTGTCGAAGTCTCTGCAAAAGAGTATTCTCTACTGGCATCTCTCAGACAGACTCCTGTCACGACTTTGTGGCTCCTGCCTGATAACAGGCGAAGCATCCGATATGCATCCTCTCTATCTTTTGGCTTGCCGAGAATCTCTTTATTGCCAGTGGAATTGGGACATAGAACGATCGTGTCTGCAGTAATGAGTATCTCTTTCGGGCAAAGTTCCCTGTGAAAACCCTCCGATTTAAGGATGGCAAGAGAGAGAGCTATCTCCTCGTGAGAAGAGGAAGGATTATAAATCTCAGGGGTATGGGTGGTGGCATCTACTTCAAAGTCTATGTCAATGCCTTTCAGTATCTCCCTTCTCCTTGGAGAGGCAGAACCGAGAATCACTTTATAACCTGATAACAGCTCTTTTAGGATCATTTTGAAGTGTTCTGAGCAGCAATAAGCTCTCTTATCTCCTGTTTGGCGTCTTTCCATCGGGGAATATCTATCTTGGGGCCGATAACTTCGACCACTTTGGCTGCTATGATGGACCCCACCTCCCCACACACTTTAAGGGGCATTCCGAGTGAATGTGCATAGAGAAAACCTGCTGCATATATATCTCCTGCCCCGGTCGCATCGATAGTATTGGCCGGCCATGCTTCGATATAATGAAATTCATCTCCACTGCGGACATAAGAGCCCTCCTTACCTATCTTCACCACAGCTATTTTACAACTCTTGGCTATAATATCTACCGCTTCTCTGGGAAGATGACGTGTAAATGACTCAGCTTCAGTCTCATTGGCAAATACGATATCAACATAGTTGTCTACTATGTCGTGAAGGAATGCATCGTTGGATTCTACCACATTGTAAGAGGCCATATCCAATGAAATGATACAGCCAGCTTCCTTGGCAAGCTCGACTGCCTTACGTAAAAGTTCCTGATTCTGCACCAAATAACCTTCTATATGAAAATAATCATAACCTTTGAAATATTCAGGTTTAAGATCTTCAGCCACCAACTCAAGGGCAGCTCCGAGATACACGGCAAACGTTCTCTCTGCATTGGGTGCCGTGATGAAAACCATCGCTCTTCCCGATGCCGACTCACCCTTCAGAAGGTTAGATTTGATGCCGTTGCGTTCCTGGTCAGATTTGTACAGAGCACCCAATTCATCATCTCCTACTTTACCTATGAAAGCAGAAGGCATCCCAAACACAGCTGTGCCTGTAAGGGTATTACCGGAAGAACCTCCGGCTACATATTGCACCCCCATTGGCTTCAGGGTTTGCCATATCTTGTCTCCCGTCTCCATATCTACGTGCTGCATACTTCCCTTCGGGAGGTGAAACTGATCAAGAAAATTATCATTGGGCAGAAGAGCCAAAATGTCGGTAAGGGCATTGCCTATCCCGAGAATTGATTTCATAGGTAGAAAATTATTATTTGTATGCAAAGGTATGTAAAACCGATGAAAATTTGTAGGTTTGCCCCCAATTTCTACAACAATGATAATAGCCAAAACACTTGCGGAATTTGATGCCGCACGTAAAGAACTATCCGCTAACTGCATATTGGGACTCGTACCCACGATGGGTGCTCTTCACCAAGGGCACCTCTCACTGATAACCCGTGCAGTCAGAGAATGTGATGCAGTGGTAGTATCTGATTTTGTCAACCCTACCCAATTTAACAACCAAAACGATTTTAACACCTACCCTCGCACATTGGAGCAAGATTGTGCTTTCCTCGAAGGTCATGGCGTCTCCATTATTTTTGCTCCGAGAGTCATCGACATTTATCCTGCCGGGAAAGGGTGCGATACTGCCATCTTCGACCTGGGAGGTTTAGATAAATATGGAGAAGGTCCCCGCAGGCCGGGCCATTTCAACGGGATGGCACAAGTAGTTACCCGCCTGTTTGACATTGTGCGTCCCGAAAAAGCCTATTTTGGTGAGAAAGATTTTCAACAACTTGCCATAATAGAATATTTTACCCGACATCTCAATTACAATATCACAATTGTTCGCTGCCCTATAGCTCGTGCAGAAGACGGATTGGCCCTCAGCTCTCGCAATCAGTTACTTACTCCACAGCAAAGGGCTGCAGCTCCTCATATTTTTCATACCATATCCAAGGCACCGGGCTTGATGGGTAAGATGGGTGTCCCGGACGCGATAAAATATATTACCCGAGAAATAGATTCTGTCAGTTTTTTCAAGACAGAGTATGTAGAAATAATAAATGCACTAACTTTGCAACCTGTCTCACAATGGGAAGAAGCAGAACATCTGCAGCTCTCCTGTGCTGTGTACGAAGGTACGGTGAGATTGATAGATAATATTAAAATCAAATAATATGCTCCTCGAGATTATCAAATCCAAGATTCACAGAGTTACTGTCACCCAGGCCAATCTTCATTATATCGGCAGTATTACCATCGACGCTCTCCTTATGGAAGCCGCCAATATTTATGAAGGGGAGAAAGTCATCGTTTCAAATGTCAACAATGGCAACAGACTCCAGACCTATGTGATAGCAGGCAAAAGAGGAAGCGGTGAAATCTGTCTCAATGGCCCAGCAGCTCACCAATTCTCCGTAGGTGATGTTATTATCATTATGGCATACGCACTTATGACCCCTGAGGAGGCTCATAATTTCAAGCCGACGATTGTCTTCCCCGACACTCAGACCAATACGCTCGTCAAATAATTTATGGCTACCAAGAAGCATAGTTGGTGGAAATGGGTATTGATGCTGTCAATAGCCATCTTACTCCTCTATTTTGCGTTTAAAGGGGTAAAATGGTCCGATTTCGTATCAGGACTCAAAAGCTGCAATTATATGTGGATAGCATTGTCTATGACAGTCAGTTATCTTGCATTCATAGTCAGAGCATGGAGGTGGAGATTGATTATGCTCCCATTGGATGGGGGGATAAAAAGAATCCAGGCCTATGATGGCGTGACGATAGGATATCTCACCAATTTTGCCCTTCCTCGGGCAGGTGAATTGGCTAGATGCGGAGTTATTTCTGCCACCGGCAAAGCCTCTTTTGAAGGGGTTTTGGGGACAGTAGTGCTGGAAAGAAGCGTGGATTTACTGACATACGCTTTCATTTTGCTCGGAGTACTCATCGCACGTTGGAATCAATTCGGCAACTTTATGACTACAGAGATATGGATCCCTCTTTCTGCCAAATTGCAGTTCAACGCATGGTGGCTGATAGTAGGTATCATCCTTATACTTGCAGCCATTTTAGTACTGATGTACATCTATCGTGCTAAACTTCGCAAATACAAATTTTTTGACAAATTCTTTAAAGTCTGCAAAGGTCTCGTGGATGGATTGCTTTCAGGTTTTAAGACTCCTCATAAATGGAAATTCTTACTCCTCACCATATTGCTTTGGATATGCTATTGGCTGATGAGCTTTTTCACAGTTAAGTCATTTCCACAGATGAACGGGCTCAACGGAGTGGATGCACTCTTTCTGATGGTGGTCGGTTCTTTAGGCTGGATTATCCCTGTGCAGGGAGGAATTGGAGCCTATCATTTTATCATCTCTCTGGCCATCTCTTCCCTTTATGCCATACCTCAGACATCGGGAGTGGTTTTCGCCACCATCTCTCACGAGAGCCAGGCTCTCGTGATGATAGTCAGCGGTGCCATCTCTCTACTTGCTATTTATCTTCGTAAGAGGAAAGCAGTTAAAACACAATAACTGCGCTGCTCATGGCAGGAAGGCAAAGTTTATCACCTATAGTGATATCTCTGTCTGAAAGAATCTCTTTTCCTTTTAATACATTATCAGGAAGCATTTCCTTGTAGTAGTTCCAATCGAGTTGATATGAAGAATTACCATTGTTGATAATTACCATCACTCTGTCAGTGTCAGTGTATCTGAAATAGACATACACATTGGAACGGAACATAGGTTGAGGGAGAAAATGGGTCAATTTACCATCTGTCACAGCAGGTGAAGTCTTTCTCCAATTGAGCAGTTTACGTACATGGTTGAAGAGTTCGTTTTGCTCCTGTGTCCGTCCTTCTGCCGTAAAGGCATTGTTCTTATCACTCTGCCAGCCACCGGGAAAGTCTGCTCTCTCCTGTGAATGGCCTGTGGTACCATCTGCGCTGTGCATCATCACTTCATCTCCGTAGTATATCTGAGGTACGCCACGAGTGGTGAGGAGAAATGTGTAAGCATTCTTCATACGTGACAGGACTATGCTTACAGGGTCTTCAGTGATGCCGAACACCTGTGCAGGTCTGAATGTGTCGTGATTGGACATAAACACCAGAAGATGGTTAGGATTGTAGTATGCGTAGTCCAAAGAGAGAGAATTGTATATTTTTCTAACTCCGTTGTCTCCGCGAGGGATAGAATCATTCTCTACGAATGATTCAGCAATGGCACCCATCAAAGGGAAGTCCATTACCATGGGAAGATGAGATGTAAAACCATCATTGTTGGTCTTGTACGTCCCGTCTGATTTTTTGACTCCCTCCCAATAAGAGATAAGCTGCGGTGAACCAAACCAACATTCTCCTACTATGGATAAATTGGGATATTCCTTGAGAATATTCAGCGTCCACTGAGAGATGGCATTTTTATCGCTGTAAGGATAAGTATCTACCCTGAGCCCATCCAAGTTGGCATATTCTACCCACCAGATGGCCATCTGTGTAAGGTATTGCAGGGTGTAGGGATTGCAGAGATTCATATCCACCATAGAACGGTCGAACCAGCCTTGGGTACACCCGTCCAAATCGAGTTGGCTGGTGTGCGGGTCAGAATGAGTAGACATAGCCCAGTTACAAGGGACGTAAGTGTCATAGTGATTGGTCCAGTCTTTGAATGGAAGGTCTTTCATCCACCAGTGTGCCAGACCGCAATGATTTACCACAAGGTCCTGAATAAGTTTCAATCCTTTAGAATGAGCCTCGTCAGATAGATGACGATATAGTTCATTTGAACCATAACGGGGGTCTATCATATAATAATCAGAGACAGAATAGCCATGGTATGTATATGATGATTGATTGTCAAGAGTAAGTGGAATGGGCCAGATGGTAGTGGCACCGAGGTCAGCGATGTAATCAAGATGGTCGATGATACCTTGAAGGTCTCCGCCGTGTCTTCCACCAGGGTTCTCTCTATTTGCCTTTTCTATAGTGGCAGGAGAGGAATCGTTATTCAAATCTCCATTGGCAAATCTGTCTGCTACCAATAGATATATGACATCTCCCGGGCCATAACTCTCACGCATTTTGGAATCTTTGCGCCTTTCTAAAAACGGGTATTCGAATTTGAGCTTTTTCTTATTGGACGGGCGTTCGATAGTGAAGGTGTAATTACCGGGAGTAAGATTTTTGCCGAGTTCCAAATCAATGAACAGATAATTGGGGCTGTCGGCATTGTGAATCTGCTTGATGACTATGTCAGCATTGTTGACAGTGACATTGGACCCGGTGATGTTATCACCATAGACCATAAGTGTAAGAGGTGTCTCCATATTGGTCCACCAGCAGGGAGGTTCAACTTTTGTGATTCCCTTGCCCATAACCAATCCGAGGCTGAGAAGAATAGTAGCTACAAAATGCATAAAAATAAAGATTTAATTAAATATCAATTGATATCCACGTGCAGGAAGCGTGTATTCGGTATTATTGAGAAGAAATGAGACCTCCTCGTCAGTAAAGTTAAACATAGCTGTCATCGTTTCGGGAGTGAGATATTGCTCAGTCTCGCGTTGGAATGCAAATATCTTTTCGGGCTGTGAAGTGACAAGCACTTTAAGAGGGCCGGCTGAAGGGGGTGCAAACATACTTGGATGTGACTTACGAAGGGCGATGAGATCGTGATAGAAGTCAGAATAGTGTTCTGTATCGATCCATTGTATAGGGTCTCTTTTGAAAAATTCAAATCTGTGATTCATACCCACTTCCTGACCTGTATAAAGCATCGGCATCCCGGGGATGGCAAATGTGAGAGCTGCAAATTGCTTGACTGCATCTCCCATCCTCTCAAATTCACTTCCACTCCATGAATTCTCATCGTGATTGGTGATAAAATTGAGCTGAATAGTGTTCTTAGGGAATCTCTTGTCGTGTTCAGCCCAATAGTTGGAATATTCTGTCACATTAATCTTGCCCTGAGCCAAGTCATTCATAAGATGATGATGTTCCCAACCATAGTAGGCATCGAATGATTTGACCTGAAGATATGGCTGCTCAGCCTCTGCCAAAAAGAAAAGGTTGGGATTAATCTCACGCAATTCTTTGGTAGCATAGTCCCAAAAATCAACAGGGACATGTTCTGCCATGTCACAACGGAAACCATCTATGCCATACTCTACAACCCAAAATTTCATAGCATCGAGCATCCCTTCACGAACCTCTTTTTTCGAAAAATCAAGTCTGGCTACATCTGTCCAATCATATTGATATGCCATCTTGCCTGTGCTGTCACGTACATACCAGTCAGGATGTTCTCTTACCCACACATTGTCACGCGAAGTATGATTGGCCACCCAATCAAGGACGACTTTCATATCACTGCAATGAGCCAGGTCGACTGTGTATTTAAAATCATCGAGGGTACCATATTCGGGATTCACATCTTTATAATTCATTACAGAATAATAACTGCCCAATTCTCCCTTTCTATCTTCCACTCCTATCGGATGGATGGGCATAAACCAAAGAATATCCACTCCGAGTTCACTGAGACGGTCCAAATGTTCGCTAAATGCCCGAAATGTCCCTTCCGGGGTAAATTGTCTGACATTAACTTCATAGATAACCGAATTCTGAGTCCAGTCAGGATGGATGACTTTAGTCGTCTGTACCTGTTTGCAATTGCAACCTGCAAGAAGCAATACCGATAAAAATCCGATAATGATTTTTTTCATAATTTAAGATTTTAAAGAGTTAGAAAACATGCTTTGGGGTTAGGATTAGGTAAGAATAGGGTTTTACTTTTACTCCGAAAGAGGAAAGATTGTCATATTTAAGGCCGAAAGGCATATCAATGATACGTTCTTCAGTCTTGGGAGACTTGTTGAGAACGACAATGGCATAGTCACCAATATAGCTTCTCATATAGATTAGCAGATCTTTTTCGCGGAGAATCTCATAATAATCGCCATATAGCAATGGCATAGATTCGGAACGGAGATGTATCAATCTGCGCAACTTCTCATTGAGCTGTGCTTCACGTTGGTTGAGAGGTTCAAACTGCGCAGGACGACGATTGTCAGGGTCATTTGCCCCAGGCTGGCCCCATTCATCCCCGTAATAAACGCAGGGTATCCCCGGCAGGGTAAAAATAAAGGCGTGAAGCAGGGATAATTTGTCATAGGCAGTCGAATCTGAAATGCCTATTTTTCTCTTCCAACCTGCCTTCTTATAATCTTCCCCGGGTATTAAATCTCCACCTACTATCGATATGTAACGTGCTCTGTCGTGATTGCCTGTGATATATCCCATCAGATTGTGATAACCGTATGTATCAAGACTCTGCCTGAGAGTGTTGCCCAAATCGCTGAAAGAGCCGTCAGGGTCGAGAGTGGCATTTATAAATCCATCGTAAACATTGAAATCAAATTGTCCGTCTATCATCCCTGTCTTGATGTATGAAGAGATTAATTCAGGAGAGCCATAAGTCTCCCCTATCTGGAACAAAGTCTTGGAGGGGATGGAATCGAGCATTTTTTTAGTGAGCTTCCTCCAATAGACTTCAGGGATATGCTTGGTGGCATCGTGACGAAAACCGTCGAAATCGTAGTTCTGCATCCAGAAAAGTGCAGAATCCGACATAGGTTCATTGACATCTTCTCTTTCCAAATCGAGAGATGGAATATGTTTGTCAAACCAAGTAGTGAGCCTGAATTCATCCCAAAGTTCGAAATTAGGACGACCATCCGGTGTAGTAGAGGGGGTGGTCCAATCTGGATGCTGTTTCATAATGGGATTGTCGATATGAACATGATTGGAAACATAGTCCAATATCACATTATCCCCATGCTTGTGAGCCTCAGCAAGCAATTCTCTAAGTTCATCTGGAGTTCCGAACCTGCTATCAACGACAGTCTGATGAAGAGGCCAGTATCCGTGATAACCGGTAAATTTGGTGTAAGGGTCTTTATTGAGACCCCACGCTGTCTTGGGATTTTCTGTAATGGGAGAAAGCCAGATGGTGTTGACCCCGAGGGTATCGAAGTATCCATCTTTGATTTTCATCGTCACGCCCGATAAATCACCTCCATAATAATCAACGACATCAAGAACATTCTTGCTGTGAATCTTCCAATCATTCTGAGGATTGCCATTGTAGAATCGGTCAATCATCAGAGAATACATTATCTGTTTCTGAAAATCAGAACGTTTGAGTAAAGATGTTTTCTCTATCACCTTGCCATATTGCAGCGGGATGAGAATATCATTGCCCACACCCTGTGCATTGGCAGCATAAATACGAATAAAGGAACGTTCAATACGCGAAGCATTGTCGGGGATGGTAACAATGAATGCCCCTTTCCCCTTATATTCTATAAACCTCGAATCGAGATTGGTATTCTGCCACAGTATCAGATAATTTGCAGGAGCATTTTCTACTCTCACCAGAAAATTTTTGTGGGCACCATCGCAAGATGTGGTGGTAATGGCAGGGACATTGCCACTTCCCTTTTCTTTTCTCATAATCACGATACTCCCCTTTTCACCCTCGATTTCGACTTCAAGGGTAGATATGGACTGCACAGATGGGGTGGCAATTACCATCACGGTATCTATCCCACGAGAGAGTGGAAGGACTTTATAATCTCTCGAAGATACACGATTGATTTTCCCTATTTTAGGGAAATAATCTCTGATGATAATGATGTTGGTATCACCTTCGAAAAGGCAAGGGGTGGCCACGGAAGAATCTTTGTCAAAAAATGGATTTTCAGTGACTTCCCTGGAACAACTTGCTGTCATCAACACAGAAGAGATGATAATCGGATATAGAACTATTTTATTAATGAAACGCATATTTATTGAGTAATTTCAAATACTACTGAAGAATATCCCTCCATTCGCACCATATAGGGAGATGAATCTTTATTGAGATATACATTTCCCTGGCGGGCTATGGGGTGAATAGAACTATTTATAATGGGCAGAGAGATAACCTCCGGCCCGAAATTGTGAAGCACCAAAGCCTTCTCATCTCCGTAAACCATCATCCAGGCAGCAACAGAAGGATATTGGGTATTAGTTTTGTCATAGACACTGTATTTGGTCATAGTACCCTTTGCAAGTGCAGAATACTGATTTCTTACTCGTGCGAAATCTTTATAAACCTTCAATACAGAAGCAGTGTCACTGCTTTGAGAGATAACTGTCCCCACTTTTTGAGATAGGGAGGGGTCGATTTTGTCGGTATAGGAGGTGGTGTAGCCGTCTCCCCACAACATGGGAGCTCTGACATACTCATCCCCTTTGTCCTTATTGCCAATATACCCCAATTCCTCGCCATAATAGATGTATGGAGAACCGCCGCTGGTGAGAAGCACAGCTCCGGCAAGTTTTGCTTTAGCCGTCGAACCGGAGAAATCGGTACATGCACGAACTTCATCGTGATTGGAGAGCTTCGTGGCTTGAATGAAATTGGCCGAATAGGAAACATAAAGTTCCCTGTATGAGAGAATCGTCTCCATAAAAGCATTGCCTTTGCCATTGTTAATCGATTCTTTCAGCGTCCACCAATACGAGAAATCAAATAGTGCGGGAAGTCCGCGATAGTAGGGAGCTGCCTTGTCATAAGCAGAGAACACCTCTCCTACCATGTAAAAGTCCTTAGAATATGATGCCTTGAAGTAGGTATTGAGAGCACCATAAAATTTATTGAGAAATGTTGGATTTTCAGATGAGGACTCGTTGTGATATATGTGCTTGACTGCATCGAGTCTCATCCCGTCTATTCCCTTGTCCACCCACATTTTACCTATCTTTACCAACTCCTGAAAAGGGGCAGATGTCTCGCAGGTGGCAGCACTGCCGTAATTGAGGTCTGCGAAGTAAGAGGTCCAGAAATGGGAATGGTACATGGCGCTCCCGGGGAAAAGGATATTTTGAACATTGGAAGAAGCATCATCAGTGTAGAGTGTAAAAGGTTGTCCAAGTGTGATGACAGCCTCTTGAAGGGACTTGGCACCATATTTGGTCTTATTGTCCCATAAGGTATTGGAAGTCCTTATCAAGAACCCCCAATTGGAAGAAAAATCGACATTGAGATAGTACTGATTATTGCCACTGCTGTACATTTTTTTGCACGAGCCATCGCCAAAATATACATATTTGGCATCGGTCGCAGAAACATCAGGATTATCCACATCGACTGTGGAAGAAGAAGTGACAGTGATAGATGGAGAGGCACTGTTGGACCAGTTTAAGGAGAAAAGAAGGGTATCGTTGGTACTGCTCGAGATAGAAAACCACTGGCCTTCATCGTAGCCTCCTGCCCCTTCGGTGGCTATCATTGCGATTTTACCCGTGGCAATATCTGATTTGGGGTCTGTGGAGAAGATGTAATAATCTCTCTTGTCACTCTCCGGAGAAGATGAGGCATCCAAAAACCAGGGATGACGAGCACCGGTGTGATTCAGAACATAATCGATATAAATCTTGATATTGTGGCTGTGGGCCTGTCTGACCAATTCTTCAAAAGATGACATATCTCCATAAGTGGTATTGACAGAAGAATAGTCAAGAACATCATACCCATGATAGTCCATGGCAGGATGAATGGGAGAAAGCCACACTGCACTTACTCCTAACGAATCCAGATAATCGAGTTTGTCGATTATTCCACCGAAATCACCCCATTTATCCCCGTTTTTGTCTGCAAAAGAATAGACCAGCAACTGATAAGAAATATCGGCCTGTTTCACCCCATCATAAGTTTTGGGTGAAGGCACCACATATACATATCCTTTGGGATTATCAGGTGTCGGTGTGGGATCCTTTTTGCAACAATTCAGGATAAGCAGAGCCAACGGTATGAGAAATATCGCTTTTTTCATCCTTGAAAATTAAAAAAAAGTTGGTGCACCCATTTGAGATGCACCAACTAATTGATAGATACTATTGTTTAGTCAACGTAGCAGTGGCAGTATTGGGTTTGCCGATGCTGAGAACAACTTTATATGTTCCGGCCTCAGTAACCTTGATATTATCTCCACCTTGTTTGAGTTCTGTGATGGAACCTCCAAGATTGTAATCCCAATTACCATTAAAACGGAACTTGAATTCACTATTGGCATTGAATGCCTGAGTAACTGAATATGTGAGGGTAGTTTCATCGAAAGTCATGGCGATATCTGTACCCCAGTCTCCATTAACTCCGATCAGAGAGGCGGCAGTAAGTGATACAGCCGTAGCCTTAAGATTGAGCATATCTACTTCCCAATAGTAAGTGCCGTTGGCAATGGTAAGATTATCACCACCACCTACTAACAGAGAATAAGGAGATGTAGAATTACTCGAACCAATCCACACAGATGCATTCTTGACGAATTTGAATCCATAAGGAGCATCATACATAGTAATGTATCCCTTGTAAAGTCCTTTTGCCGCATCAACAAGATATACTTTAGGATCTGTATCTCCTTTCCAACTATGACCTGAATAATCACCTGCTACTACTAACTGAGGAGGCATATCCATATCTACGAACTTGACAACATAAGGATTGACACTGCAGTCGAGAACGATTTTATAATTGCCCGAATCAGCGGGAGATTTCATATTGTTTCCGAAGCTGAAAGAGACATTATTCAAACCTCCGCCCACTGTATTGTCTTTGCAGCCAATAGAATGTGTCCAGTCATGATTGGCACGAATCTTAAATTCCTTGTCATAAACAAGCGCTTTCTTGCCTATCTCGAAGGAGAAGGTGTTGGTGGCGGCATCATAGGTCATATTGGTGTCTCTGCCCCATCCTCCGGGGAATGCTTCCCCTATGAGAGAGAGGGTATCTACCTGGACCATCTGGAGAGTATTGAACTTCTTGTTAAGAATGATATTATACATAGCGGAAGGTGCAGTGATATTACCACCTGCTATACCATTACCGGTGATGAAAGCATATGCATCTTCAGCTCCAAAAGGTGTGTTCTCGATATTGTCTATAGCGAAGTCACCTTCCCAAGCAGGCTTAGGAGAGAATTTAAACTGAACATCAGATTCATCCTCAGTAGAGAGGTCTATCATTCCCTCATAGAATCCTTTGGTAACTGTAGAATGAAGAATGGTAGGAGCTGTAGCGATAGCCCATGACTGATGACTTCCGGGAACATACATCTTCTCAGGGAATGTAGCCAGATAAGTGGTAACAGGGATGGTAACAGGTTTGCTTGTGGGGACACCTTTGGCAATAGAGTCACAATAAGCGGTAACGATGAAAGTGACATTATTGACAGCATCCTCTTTAGCTCTGTTAAGGCCTACTACTGCTTCATTCAAGACATCGACTGTAGTTTTGAGATAAGTGTTGGAAATATCTTTTGCAAGAACCACAGTATCATTTGCTGCCTGTCTTGAAGCGCCTGTAGTAGCTGGAGCAATGGTGAGTTTGACATCATAGGTAACTGCCTGACCATAGATCAATCTTGCAGGTTCCCAAGAAAGAAGTCCTACCTCATTGCCCGGTACAGATTTATCAAGAATTATCCTGGTGGAGTCGGCTACCGGAACGGGAGCGATGGCTTTACCATAAGAATAGACATTGATACTGATAGGATCGGCTTTGTAGGCCACATCATCATAATTAATCAATGTAAAGAAAGACATAGAAGATGTCTCATTGATGGGAAGTGAAGGGAATAATGTGTATATCAATGCTTTGAAATCTTCTTTGGTGAAATTCCAGAAGAGAACACTATTGGGAATCTCTTTGACAAGAGCAAGTGTATCTCCTCCATAGATAGCATATAATTCATAATTACCATCACCACAGAAACGGGCAGCTTCCCATGAGAAGTTGACATACTCATCCATAGCGTTGGCAGTCATAATAATATCAGAATGATCACACATGACAGGAGCTACAGGAGCTGTAGAAAAAGCATCTTCAGGCTCCAATCTGCAGGATGTGACTGTAAATAAAAGTGCAGTCGCAGCGAGTAAATATTTAAATATTTTCATAATTCTAATCATTACTATTATTGTTTGGTCATAATGAGAACAAAAGGAGTTCTATTGCCGTGGAGAGTCATGATATACTTACCGGCTGAAGGAACATTGATGTCAGAAGCACCTTTTTCTATAAGAACACCATTTGTCACCTCTTCACTGGCTACTGTACCATTACCATACTTGTAATCCCAACTCTTGTTGAGACGTACTAAGAAACCGGTGTTGGCACCTGAGAAAGTGACAGCAGTAGTTACCCATACATTATTGGTGGGGTCGTAAGTAAAGTTGACTTCTTTAGTGTCATCCCAACCGCATTCATCGAAACTACCGATAAGAGTGACAGCTGTCACAGTCTCCTTGTCAATAGTCTTCTTAGCCATATTGACTGAGATGATATTGATAGGGGTAGTCTTCAGAATAGAGAAGTTGCCATCACCTTGTGCAGGATCGGGAAGAGTCCATCCCGGGGTTAGAACACTGAAGCCCATCCATTCGTTGCCTATACCATTTACCTTGAAGTAACAGTTGGTCTGAGTATCATCGGTAGGGATAACATTGACAAGTGTCTTGTAAATGTTTGTTCCACCATCTGTCTCCCAGAATTCATTGCCCCACTGAGACCATCCCTGGTAGTTGCCAGGCAGGGTGAGAGAACGTTTAGGAGCTATAAAGGTCGTAACATTGTAAGAGATAACATTGGATTTGATAGAAGCAGTAGTAGTACCATTGATAGATGCTACAACATATGTGTTGACAGAATGTTTTTCATTTTTGGGAACTTTGGCATCATTGCAAAGAACACCCATCAAATCACCTTTGAGCAGAGTGATAGAAGTAGTGAAAGACTGACCCAAAAGGGCAGAGTGAACCACTTGTTCATTATCTGTGTATTCAGCATAAACTTGATAGAGTGTCTGTACAGGTACTCCAAATTCAGCGCGATTCCAATTATAAGTAACACTCTCGGTTTTAACATTGTCTGCAGTGCCGATGACATCGCCCATGGCTTGCATCAGTGGTGCTACGAATTCGCTTTCATTGAGAAGATATGACTTATCAATGTCAAGCGTGCAGGAAGCCATTACAAATATCGAAGCGATAAGCAGTGATATGTGTTTTAAATATTTCATACTTATATGTTTTATTGATGTGTATGATAATTTCATAATTGTTTAAAGATTCATCTATTAATAACCGGGGTTCTGAACCAGGTTAGGATTAGCAGCCAGGTCACTCTGGATGATAGGATAGATGGTACGATAAGCAGGGAGAGAGACTTTTCCGTTGGGAACTCCACCTTTGAAGGCCCAAGGGAAATTCATATCAGTAAACTTGCCGAAGCGGATAAGGTCTATACGGCGCTGACCTTCCCACATCATCTCACGAGAGCGTTCGTCAAGAAGCCAATCAAGTGTAATATCATTCTGAACAGGTGTGGCTACACCGGCACGATCTCTAAGAGCTTTGATATATCCATAGCCGATAGCATCCAAACCACCAAGTCTTACCTCTGCCTCAGCATAAGTCAGATACATCTCTGCAAGACGGAAGATAGGGAAATCTGCAGAAGAGAACTTGGAGTTATCTTCAGATGCCAGCACTACTGTACCATCAGATTTGAGACCTGAGAATTTCCAGCAGAACCAACCGGTGGCCATATCAGAAAGAGAAAACTCTTCTGAGTTGCCGATATTGTAGAAGAAAGCTCTCTTATCACTGGTAGCTCTGTCATATCCGAAACCATTAGCTCCGCCCCAAGTAACATTGGACAATTGGAAGCGAGCAACATAGTCGGGAGCGACATGATAACCTGCCCAGTTTTCAACATTGATCTTACCGGCAGTAATGCCAAGTTCGGTAGCGATACCCATATTGGCTGCCTCATTGAGAGCAGCAGACATCATAGTGGTAGTGCCACCCCAACTTTCGGTCTGGTCTTTGTCATAAGCAATAGCGAAAATCATCTCTTCAGTGGCACCATTAGTGGTGTTATCCTGCATGAAGAGTTCTTGATATTTAGAGTGAAGGGTATAACCCATCCCTATAACAGATGCTGCAGCATCTTTGGCTTTCTGCCACTCTGCAGTACCGGTGTAAACCTCAGCATTGAGGTAGAGACGGGAAAGAAGAGCCCATACAGAACCTTGAGTAGGACGTGGATAAGCTACTGCACCTTTGGCAGGCATAGCAGAACCGTCTGCTACGAGTTCCAACAGTTCAGTCTCCAACCATGCATAAAGATCTGCTCTTTTCTTCTGCAGAGGAAGGTCTCCTCCGATATTCTCAGGCATAGCGAAAGGAGGATTGCCAAACAAGTCGAGAAGAACCCAATAATACATAGCTCTGTGGAAACGGGCTTCAGCTCTGAATCCATGAACCTTGTCTTTTAAAGCATTCTGACCACGTGCATCGAGTCTGTCATCTTCAGTCTGAAGAAGATACTCGTTAACAAGGGCAATACCTTTCATACAACGTGTGTAGACAGTAATCAAAGCCTGATTATCTGCAGTACTCCAAGTCTGATTGGAAAGGGAAGCAATATATGAGTCACCCCATACGCATTTATAAGAATCGACGGACATCTCGTTGAGGTTGATAAACTGACGAAGAAGTTCGCTCTGTCCGGCATCGGGAGCAGTGATATCTGCAGTACCGGGATCGGATTGTCCTACCAGTACCCAATAGCCGTTGATATAAGTAAGTCCTCTCAAATAGCTCGCTTCATCTGCATAAGCACTTTCAGAGGTGAAGTCTGTTTCATTCAAAGGGACTGTATCCAGATCTTTGACGCAGGATGAAAGCATCATAACGAATGCCATCCCTGCTACTAATATTTTAGAAAAATTATTTTTCATATCTCTGTTCATTTTTAGAAGTTAATGCTCAGGCGGAGAGTATAGAGACGGGGACGAGGGATAATGGTGCCGTCAACGCCGTCGATAGCAGTAATTTCGGGATCAAGTCCTGTGTATTTGGTAAATACACATACATTCTGAACTGAACCGGCAAGACGAATGCTCAAGTCATTCTTAAGTCTGAAAGTATAACCCAAGTTGATATCATCAATTCTGAAGAATGAACCATCTTCCAAGAACATATCGGAATATTTCTGATTATCATCGATGGGAGCATGCCATCCTTTCTGAAGGAATTTGGGAGAAAGGTTGGAAAGGTATGCTTTGGTATAATCATCGTTGTATGATGTGGCATAGTTCATGGCTGATCTGTTAAGAATCTCGTTGCCTATGGAGCCGTGACCATTGATACCAAAATCCCAATTTTTATAAGTCAATGTGGTGTTGAAACCATAATATGACCAAGGTGTAGCACTTGCACCTGTAACATAGCGGTCATCCGTAGTAATCTTACCATCGCCATTGCGGTCAACAAGACCATTTTCTACAGGATCTCCGTTTGCATCATAAAGTTGTTGATACAGGTAGTATGTGTAAGGAGCGAATCCTTTTCTGTGAAGAGATGTGTAACCATCAGTACCACCCATCTTGGCTCCTACAGGGACTCCGAGATAAGTATCATCCTGATTGGTAAGTTTGGTAATCTTCACATCCTGGAAAGTAATATTACCACCGATGGTCCATCTCCAGTCGCGAGTCTGAACAGGGACGAAATTCAATGCCACCTCAATACCTTTGTTCTGCATATTGCCGACGTTGGAAATAAGAGTGTTGCCAAAGTTTGAACCAAGAGAAATAGGAATGACATTCAACAAATCGTAAGTGTTACGCAAGTAAGCATCGATAGTACCTGTGATACGATCATTTGCGAAACCGAAGTCCAATGCGACGTTAAATGTCTCAGTGGTCTCCCATTTGAGGTTAGGATTGTATGCAAGAGGGGAAAGTGTGTTCTGGTAACCATCAGTACCCATCAGATATTTCATAGTAAGAGAAGAGGCTGAATAGTAGCGGGCGAGATAAGGATAATAATCGTCTCCGATATCCTGCTGGCCTGTACGACCCCATCCGAAGCGGATTTTCATCTGTGATACAGCTTTGGAACTCTTTACCCAATTCTCTTCCTTAATATTCCAGGCAAAAGCAGCTGAAGGGAAGAAACCCCAACGATTGGCTTTGCTGAAACGTGAAGAAGCATCACCACGTGCTGTGAATGTGAAGAGGTATCTTGACAAAATATTGTAATTGATACGACCGAAGAATGATACCAAATAGTACTCTTTCGCATCGGTTGGTTTAATCTGATAGATATCGGCTTCCTGACCACGAGGCTCTACGTTGTAATATTCAGTTTCATCATATTTTACGTAGTTGTGTTGCCAAGAATAACCACCCATAACGTCCAAAACTGAATGTTTGAAAGCATGATTGTAATCCAAATAAGCTTCCAACAACATATTGCGGTTGTAATTGGAATATTTGTAATACTTGTCAAGAGTCTCTCTCATAGCAGAGATGGTGCCGAGTTGATTATATTTTTCACCTTTATTGGAGGAAATATCCATACCTAAATTGAGGTTGGCTCTCAAATCTTCCAAACCGTGAACTTTATAGTCGATCTGCAAGTTACCTATGCCACGATATGAATTGGCGACATTGGTATAATCGTACATTGTAGATAGCGGGTTGACAGTAGCCATTGTATTGGCAGCTCCGTCAGCTCCAAGCCAGTTCCAATAACCGTTAGACACTTTGGATTTGTCGATATTGCCATTGGCATCAGTAAAATAAATAGGCTTGGTGGGATCAAATGTGACTGCATTTCCCACTGCAGAAGAAGCCCAATTGGTATGCTGATAGATGGCTTTGGCATTGAGGTTGATGCTCAAGTGATCTTTAAAGAATTTGGGGGAGAGAGAGATGTCGATGTTGCCTCTCTGGTTGTCGCCGACTTTAAGGGTAGCCTGGTCATAGTTGTAACCCAAACTTACACGGAAGGGGAACACTCCGCCACCACCATACAAACTAATGTTCTGGTCAGTGTTGAAAGCAAGTCTGTAGATTTGTTTCTGCCAGTCGGTATTGTAAGTCTCACCATTCCATCCAAGATACTGAACAGATTCAGGACGATTTTCTCTGATATATGCATCGAACTCTGAGCCTGTCATCATCTTAAGAGTATTGGCGTTTTGTTTGAGGGAATAAGATGAACTGTAATTGACGTGAAGACCTTTTCCTGTTCCTTTTTTGGTAGTGATGATAATCACACCATTGGAAGCTCTTGAACCATAGATAGCGGTTGCAGAAGCATCCTTCAATATCGAATAGCTTTCGATATCATTGGGGTTGACAGAAGCAAGAGGATCACCCATACCTGCACCACCATCTTTGGTGATAGGAACACCATCGATCACGATAAGAGGATCGTTATTGGCGTTTAGGGAAGCAGCACCACGAATTCTGATGGTAGCTGATGCACCGGGTTGTCCGTCTGCAGGTGTAATACGAAGACCTGGCACTTTACCTACCAGCATAGCACTGGGGGAAGTAACAGACCCTCTGTTAACCTCTTCTGCTTTGATAGCAACAACGGATCCGGTCATGTCGCTTTTGCGAACTGTACCATAACCGATGATTACCACCTCTTTCAGAAGTTCGGAATCTTCTTCAAGAACCACCTTCGATGCCTGATTTGCAGGAAGGAAGACAGACTTGTAACCGATAAAACTGAATTGAAGCACAGTCGTAGCCGATGGAACGGTAATAGTGTACTCACCGTCGAGACCAGTCTCTGTACCATTGGTTGTTCCCTGTTCGAGAACAGTAACTCCGACTACCGGGCCGTTGGCATCAACGACGGTACCTCTGACAGTATACTGCGCGAAAGCAGTAGCCATCGAAAGTACGGTAATCGAAATTAACATTGTCATCAATTTTTTCATAAGTTGATTTTTAATTGATTGGTTATTAATTGTTGATTAGTAAATAGTGAATATAATTTGGTTAGATTTTATTGACTTTTTGAAAACACTTGAGTTGCACAGGATCATCGTGGTCATTGACAAACAAGACACAGATGCTCGCTATAAGCAGGCAAACACCGGAAAATACTAAGGAATAGATAGTGTGACCATGGTATACATATTTGACCATCACCCCACCGATAAGTCCATTGCAGATTTGAGGTATGGTGATGAAGAAATTGAAAATACCCATAAAAACTCCCATCTTGGCTGCAGGGAGTGAGCCTGCAAGCATAGCGTATGGCATGGCAAGAATACTGCCCCAGGCTATGCCGACTCCTATCATGGAGATGACAAGAAGATTGGGGTCTTTGATAATGAGAAATGAGGCAAATCCCAATGCACCGCAAAGCAAAGAAAAAGCATGAGTAGCTTTCCTCCCTATCTTTTTGGCTATCCATGGAAGTAAAAATGCATAAACAGCCGCAACACCATTGTAAATCCCCTGTAATACACCTACCCAATCGCCCGCATTACCAAATGCTATCGAACCTCTATCCGTAGTTCCATAGCAATGTTCAGCAACAGCTGAGGTCATATACACCCACATAGAAAATAGTGCGAACCATGAAAAAAACTGCACTATCCCCAACTGCCACATTGTTTTGGGAATGTTTTTGAAATCCCTAAAAATCTCAAAGAATCCGCTATCTTTCGGCTTCTTTTCCCCTACTTCGGGAGGGTATTCAGGGGTCTTCACAATAGTCCATAATACACATAAAATCAGCAATGCTCCGCCGATATAGAACGCCAATTTGATATTGGGAGCCACTCCACCTTCATAACTGGGAACATTTGTCATTCCAAACCAGTTGGTGAGGGCGAAAGGAAGGATAGCTCCTATCACGGCACCTACTCCGATGAGAGCAGTCTGCATGGAAAAACCAAGAGTTCTCTGTTCGGAGGGAAGTTTATCTGCCACAAGTGCTCTGAAAGGCTCCATCGCAACATTGATGGATGCATCCATAATCATCAAAATACCTGCACCGATAAGAAGCGGAGACAGAAATGAAGCTAAGGAGGGAGCATTGGGCATTAAAAACAGCATCGCTGAAGCTAAAATGGCACCTGCCAGGAAGAAAGGCCTTCTACGGCCAAGTTTTGTCCACGTCCTGTCACTATAGTGACCGATGATAGGCTGCACTATCATACCGGTAATAGGGGCTGCGAGCCAGAAAAGGGACAAATGCTCTACATTTGCTCCGAAGGATTGTAATATCCTGCTCACATTAGCATTTTGGAGAGCCAGTCCACATTGAATTCCGAGAAAACCGAAACTCATATTGAATATCTCCCAGAAGGTCATTTTTCTCTTTTCCATAGGCGGTTAATCCATTTTAAGGATTCAAAATTAAACTTATGAAAGCACCTATTATAATAATAGATGACGAATTGACAATTTCTCCGGACGAATTGTCTGTTTTTTTGTGCCGAATTTTTTATCTACTTTTGCGGTTGTATGAATGTACTGATCATAGAAGATGAGATTCCTGCACAGAATGTCCTTGTAAGACTTCTTAAAAAATATTATCCCGATTTCAATGTCTTAGATATTCTGGACAGCACAGAATCTGCTATCTCTTTTCTATCTGAAAACACCCCTCCACCCGATCTCATTTTCATGGATGTGGAGCTTTCAGATGGCAATTGCTTCGAAATCTTCAAGGCCGTCAATATCACCTCTCCTGTCATCATCACCACCGCTTATGAAAACTATGCCCTTGATGCTTTCAAGACTAAGTGCGTCGACTACCTTCTGAAGCCATTTGATGAATTGGCCTTCAAAGAATCGGTGGACAGATGTCTCCAATTTTACCTGCACAGCACTCAACATACAGATGCTCCTTCTCCAGACATTACCTCTCCAACGCCCAATTCCATCCTTTCATATGTTCACAAGGCCTACAAGCACCGTTTCACCATCAAGCTCGGCAGCCAGATAGTGATGGTGGATGTCAATAATATCGCATATTTCTTTTCAGAAGAGAAGTCCACATACATAGTCACTACCGACTCCAAACAATATCTTTCAGACCTCAGCCTCGATGCCATCGAATCTGAAGTTGACCCCGCTTCATTCTTTAAAATATCTCGAGGTTGTCTGGCCGGCATCAAGTCGATTTACACCATCTCCAAGTATTTTAACTCTCGGCTGAAAGTCATCCTCTCTCCTCCGACTGTTGGTCCCATCATCGTGCCGCGTTCCAGGGTACAGTCCTTCCTGGAGTGGCTCGAAGGACGTGCATAAATCATAGTATCAATCTATCAGTGGTATCTTCACTTGAAACGATTTACCATCGTTGTTGACGATGATGCTCTCCTTGAACAGGATGTTATATTGTTGCTGGATATTCTTCAGACCGATTTCCATCCCCTTTTCTATCTGCTTTTTTATCTGAATGTTATTGCTCGCAATCAGATATTTGCCATGTACTGCAAATTCGATATGGAGAATGCGGTTTTTGTTGGCCACATTGTGCTTGACAGCATTTTCTATCATCATTTGCATAGTACATGAGACTATCTTCTTCTCCATAGCCTCGGGTGGAATATCCATCTTGATATCAAGACCGGGGCCGAAACGTTCGTCAAGCAGGTCAACATACTGTCTCACGAAGTTAATCTCCTCTTCAAGCATAACATAGGGCAGATTTTCCATTTTAAGAAAATAACGATACACTCCTGCCAACTTCTTGACGTAATCACTCGCTCTGTCTTTATCAATATATATCAAATAGTCGAGCACATTGAGACAGTTGAACAGAAAATGAGGATTCATCTCACTTTTGAGCAATTGATATTGATAATTGGCTTTTGCCCTCTTCTCCACCTCTGCATTTAGTGCTTTTTTATTGGTCCATCTGTAATAATAAAGAATATCCACCAAGGCTACGACCAGCACATCGAACAGGGTAAATGAGACGAAGGTGAAGAGAAAAAGTCTATCAAAGAAAATCCCTCCTGAGTGTTTCCAGAAAAATTGTTCGCTGCGAAGAATCAAGGAGGCTACAATGGATATCAAAATAATCCCCGAAATCTCCAAAAGTGTCCTAATCATAGCATTGACTCCGTAAGGTATCCGTTTATTCAGGAGCATTACCAACAGGACATCCAATACTATCATCCCTATCGTTATAGGATAGTTGGATAGAGTCTGAAACATAAAATCGCTGAAGAAAAGGCCGAAACGCTCATAGAACATCGGTAAAATCTTTTCCACCAACATCCTCGAGAGCAACACTATGGCTGCAAGGATAAGAACTTCAATGATGGATTTGTAAATCTTGGAGATTTTCATACACCGAGAGTGTCTTGATGGCCCTTCTTATCCACATTCCAATTCTTGCGCACTAAGAATATGATGACTGTGCCTAAAACTGCCGTGACAAAGGAAGTCATCAAAACATTGCTCCAAAGACCCCACTGCGGTACCCATTTATCGAGCAATTTAGCCCCTTCTGTCCCAAGATAGAAACCTGCAAAACAGGAGAGAAAAGCAAGTCCGAGAAAGACATCGAATGGTACTTTATAAAAACGTATCAGGGAAAAAACCATCGCGATAGTCAGGCAAGTAAGGAACAAGCCGTCTTGAATGTGAAAATAGTGCAAAAAATAACAAGTAAGGGCATGTGCTGCCACGAAGATTAGAACAATGACAAAAGCCACGCCGGTGTTACGAGAGACATTGTCGGTCTTTGTAAAAAAAGCACTCATTAGACTTGATTTTCTTCAAACATACGAATTTTTCATAAATTTGCCAAAAATAAGCCTTATGATCATTCACTTTTCCATCCACTTTAACACTTCCTTCGGTCAAAATCTTTATATCCTCGGATCTTCTGCCGAACTTGGAGCAAATGACGCCTCCAACGCTATTCCTCTCGATCTCGTCGATAATTTTATTTGGAAAAAGGAAATTCGCATTATCCATCTTCAAGATAGAGTACTCTCATACAAATACCTCGTTCGTAATAGCGATGGAAGTTCTTTCTATGAAGTGGGAGAAGAACGAAAAATAGCCCTCAACAGCAATTCCAAAGATATCTATCTTCAAGATCAATGGCAGGGGAACACTCCAGTCGCCCCTTTCCTTTCAGCCCCTTTCTCCGATGTCTTTTTCACACACAAAGAGGCAACCTCTTTCACAGATATCCATAAGTATTCCAAGGAACTGATTATCAGGGTTACAGTCCCGAATATCGACAAAAACAGCTCTATCTACCTTTGCGGTGATGATGCTCTGCTTGGTGGATGGAATCCTGACAAAGCATTGAAAATGTCTCCTATTTATGGTTCCAAATGGGAGATACATCTTCACGCAGGGAAGCTGCCAAGAAAAATATCATATAAATTTATCAAAAAATCCCCTGTTGAGACACGCTGGGAAGAGTGTGATAACCATGTATTGGAGATTCCTCCCCTCAACATGAACGATTCTTTTTCAATAGAACATTCTGCAGCCGGATTTCCTATCTCTTCTCCGAAATTTTATGGTACCGCCATTCCTGTCTTCTCACTCCGTTCCAAGAACAGTTGCGGTGTAGGTGATTTTCTCGATTTGAAGCTTCTTTCAGACTGGGCATCTTCCACAGGTCAGAACATTATTCAGATTCTCCCCATCAACGATACCACAAGCACGGGAACGTGGACCGATTCATATCCTTATGGCGCCATCACTGTCAATGCTCTTCACCCCATCTATCTCAACATAAGGGAAGTGGGACCTTTTGATGACCCGGAAGTCACTAAAGCCTTCAATAAAGAGTGTAAAACTCTAAATGCCCTCAAGCAGATTGATTACGAAAGGGTGATCAATTTTAAAAAGCGTTACATCGAGCTCCTTTTCCATCAATATTCTGAAGACACTTTCTCCGAACCCGATTTCTATACATTTTATAAAGCCAATAAGCGCTGGCTTCTTCCATACTGTGCCTTCTGCACTTTAAGAGACATCTATGGCACAGCCGATTTTTCAAAATGGGGCAAGAATGCAGTTTACTCCCCTGCTCTCGTTGAGAAAATCAATACCAAAGGGTCCAAAACCTACCGCTCGATGTCGATACATCTCTTCACTCAATACCATCTCCATCATCAACTCTCTTCTGCCGTAAAATATGCACATTCCAAGGGGATAGCCCTCAAAGGGGATATACCTATCGGCATCACGCCACAGAGTGTAGACGCCTGGACAGACCCATCTCTATTCAATATGGATTCTCAGGCCGGTGCTCCTCCCGATGATTTCTCCGCCAATGGCCAGAATTGGGGCTTTCCCACATACAATTGGGAAGAGATGCAGAAAGACCATTATCTGTGGTGGAAACTTCGTTTCAGCCAGATGTCCAAATACTTCGATGCATACCGCATTGACCACGTGTTGGGATTTTTCCGCATTTGGGAGATACCGCAGACACAGACTAAAGGACTTTTAGGGCATTTTAATCCTGCTCTCCCATTCTCTGCAGATGAAATGAGGTCCTATGGTTTCAACTTCGACTACACAAGGGATGCCGAGCCTTACATCAGATATTATATGTTGAAAGAGATGTTTGGCCCAGACACCGATATGGTTATAAATACATTCCTCGACAGTCCTGCATACGAAGTCTTCACTCTTAAAGAGGCATTCAACACCCAGCGCAAGATTGAAGATTTCTTCAAAGGAGAAGACAATCCTGTCAAAGATGGACTTCAAGCCCTCGTCGGAGAAGTTTTGTTTGTGGAAGACCCCATAAAGAAAGGTAAATTTCATCCCCGCATCTCCGCTCAGTTCACTTACTCTTTCAAAGCATTGGAAGAGTGGCAGAAACGCGCTTTCAACTCTCTTTATGATGATTTCTTCTACCACAGACACAATGATTACTGGAGAGACTTGGCACTGATGAAGCTTCCTGAACTGATATCAGCCACCAATATGCTCGCCTGTGCTGAAGATCTCGGCATGATACCCGATTGTGTCCCTGACGTCATCCATCGTCTTCGCATCATCTCACTTGAGATACAAAGGATGCCAAAGGACCCTCACATCAAGTTTGGAGACCCTCATCAATATCCATATCTCAGTGTTTGCACCACAGGTACTCACGACACAAGCACCCTCAGAGGATGGTGGGAGGAGAACAGAGACAATACTCAGCTTTATTACAACACCATGCTTCACGAAAATGGCGTCGCCCCCCAATATTGCGAACCGTGGATTTGTGAAAAAATCATACGAGAACACATCACGGGCAATTCCATCATTACTATCCTGCCGCTTCAGGATTGGCTCTCAATAGATGGTAAGATTCGTGCTCAGAAGCCGGATGCCGAAAGAATCAATATCCCCGCCAATCCAAAACACTATTGGAGATACAGAATGCATATCTCTCTGGAAGACCTCATCGCTTCCAAAGAATTTAATCAACATCTTACAGACTTGATTCACAACAAATAATCATCTGTATGAAACGGTTCAAACTTGCTCTTCCCTGGCAAATATTCATTGGCATAGCACTCGGAGTGCTCTTCGGTGTTTTCTTAAGCGAGTATGTATGCTATATCAGGTGGATGGGCAATCTGTTTATGAATGCCCTCAAGATGGTCGTCATACCACTTGTTTTTTCTTCCATCTTCATAGGGGTAGCCAATATGGGAGGCTCCAAAGATTTTGGCAGAATAGCGACCAAAACTATTTCATATTATATCATCACCACGGTCATCGCTGCCATCATTGGACTTGTATTGGTCAATACCATCAAGCCCGGTGTCAACACGCACATCACACTTCAGGAAAATATAACCTCTCTCAACACTACCGGGAATTCTATTGAAGATATGCTTGTCAACATTGTCCCATCAAATATCTTCAACTCTCTGTCTTCAGGCAATCTTGTCTCCATTATCTTCTTTGCCATACTGCTCGGCATTTTTACTTCCAAGATTGAGAATAAATATCAATCCTCTCTGATAGATCTCTTTACAGCTTTCTACCAGGTAATGATAAAAATAACCACATTCGTCATCAAATTCACTCCATTCGGGGTATTTGCCATCATAGCCAATATGATAGCGACACAAGTCTCTGACTCAGCCGGTCTACTCAATCTTGCCAAAAGTTTGGGTATTTATGTCCTGACTGTCTATTGCGGATTTGTCATCCACGGATTGGGAGTACTTCCTCTATCCGTCAGAATGATAGGTCACGAAAATCCCTGGCGTTTCATCAAGAAAATGTCTTCACCGCTTCTCACGGCATTCACTACCTGCTCTTCCAATGCTGCTCTTCCCCTCGCCATTCGCGATGCTCAGGACAAATGTGGCATCTCAGAAAAAATAGCAGGGTTCACACTCCCTCTCGGTGCTACTGTCAACATGAATGGATTAGCTGCATTCGAGTGTGTTACAGCTCTCTTCGTTGCACAGATATATGGTATTGACCTCTCATTGTTCCAGCAAATCACTATTATCTTTACAGCATTGCTCGCAGCGGTAGGAGCAGCGGGTATTCCTATGGGAGGACTTGTCACTATGACAATCGTTTTCAATGTCGCAGGTATTCCTCTTGAGGGTATAGCCATCATCATGGCAGTCCAGCAACTTTGCGAGATGCCTCGCACGTTTGTAAATGTCTTTGGAGATTACTGTGGTGCATTGATTATCGCCAAATCAGAACACGAGACTCTGACCATTTAACAGATGAGAGGTATGTCAGTCAAACTCATCATCTCTCTCCTTTCTCTCTTTTTTGCTTCGAACTGCCTATTCGGAGCGACTGCAAAAGATTCCATCACCGTCAATATAGAGGAGTACGTAGAGCAGGTACTCAAAGATTGGAAGATACCGGGTGCTGCACTTTCAGTAGTTCACAACGATTCCTTGGTACTTGCCGAAGGCTTCGGAATGAAAGAACTGAATAAATCGACAGTGAAAGAATCATCTCAAGTCACTGAAAACACCATCTTCCAAATAGGTTCCATCTCCAAATCATTTACAGCAGCTCTTATGGCTGTATTGGTGGATAGGGGGATGCTGAGATGGGATGACCAGGTCAAAGATATTTTACCTGACTTCGACTGGTGGGATGACTCTGTCGAGAGAGAGATTATGGTAAAAGACCTCTTTCTTCACAACACAGGGTTAGTAGCTCAGGTAGGCACATATATTCCCAATTTAGACTACGACAGGGACGATATATACAGAATGTTTAAGTACTTCAAACCCTATTATGGCTTCAGAGAGAAATTTGCTTATAGCAATATTACATTCATCATTGCTGCCAGAATAATTGAGAAAGTCACAGGTAAAAGTTGGGAAGAGAATATGCAGAAAGAGATTTTTATCCCATTGAAGATGTCTTCCTCATCTCTTGAAGAACAAGGCTATCTCTCAGCAGGGACAAATTCTGCCACAGCTCACGATTTCAGATACATACCGGCGAAAGGCAATCGCCCTCCCCGCATGGCTGTCACCCCCCTTCGTGGAGAGGACAGAGCACTGAACTGGTTGACAGTAATAGGTCCCGCAGGGGGGATATGTTCTTCTGCCATCGATATGTCCAAATGGGTACAGTTTCATCTTGACAATGGTGTGGTAAATAAGGGAAGAGCTGACAGTATACGGATAATATCACCCGACAATATCTCATTTCTTCATACCGGAAACACTTTTGTACGCCAAGACAGCACTTTTTCCAGATACTATGGTCTATGCTGGTACATAGAGAACAATGATGATTATCAGGTTATCTACCACACAGGGACTACATGGGGCTTTACAGCCATCTGTGGTTTTGTCCCAAGTATCAACCTCGGTATCGCATTATTATGCAATTCTGAAGTTTCTGACAATGCACGATTTGCTATTATGCGCAGGATCATAGATCTCTATATGCTGCAAGAACACAATTCTGCCATTGCCCGAAAGAGCAGCAAAAAGCCCCTTATCGGGATGAATGCAGCTGCATTGACACTCGTCCGACAATTGTTCCCGGGTGATACATCTCTTCCATGCACCCTCTGGTTGCCTTCTTCTGATTATCCCACTCCCACCAAGCGCATTGCAGACCTTCGCGACTGGAATGCCGAATTGCTTGCAAAATGGTGGAAAGACAAAGAAATACCTCCACGCAGAGCAGTTCCATGCACTATCTCTCGCAATAAATTGGTTCCCGATTATTCATTACTAGTGGGTATTTATTCCAAAGAGGCACCCTTTGGAGATGCGCAGGTGGCACTGATAAATGGCGATTTATATATTACCATTGGTCCTAAAAATAAAAGGCATAAACTAAAACATCTCTCTGGTAATCAGTTTTTATTTGTTTCCGGTGGACATACTTTCCCCATTTATTTCCATAATTACGAACGATGGAATAAAAAACCAATTGATTTCGAGATAGATTTCAATTATAACGAAAATTTTGGGCCTTGGACCCGACAATAACAAACACAATGAGACAAATATTCAGAATCTTGCTTTTTGACATCCTCCTCTGCTCTGTGAGCAGCTGCCATGTCGTTAACCAATCTCAACCCAAAATAGTAGGTATCTCATCCACATCCCTGACAGGAGAGAGAGTCAGTGATAACAGATACATTCAATCTGTCATCGCTGCGGGTGGTACCCCAATATTAATCCCCATAATGACTGATACCTCCAAACTTTCAGCCATCCTCGATAAGATAGATGCTCTCATAATCACCGGTGGAGAAGATATCCAACCTTCTCTCTATGGTGAGAAAGATAATGCCCGACTTGAAACCACCTTCCCCCAAAGAGATACTTTTGATTACTATCTCATAAAAGCAGGTGTGAGAAAAGGATTGCGCATCTTAGGTGTATGCAGAGGGATGCAGATGATGAATGTTGTTTTCGGAGGGACTTTGTACCAGGATCTCTATACCATGAGACCTGGCAGTATGGAACACAGACAGAAAGAGGATGCCAATGTAGGTGTACAAACCATCACCATAGATACCAACTCCATCCTGTATGACTGCATCGGTCGCTCAAGGGTAGAAGTAAATACATATCATCATCAGGCGATAAAAGACCTCTCTCCCATGTTTCGTATTACTGCCACTACATCTGACGGAGTGGTGGAATCCATTCAAATGAAAAACTCCGAGAAAATTCTCGGAGTTCAATTTCATCCTGAAGGTTTCGTATCAGCCGGGGATACTCTCTTTACAGGTATCTTTCGCAGATTACTTCAATGAATCCCAAGGTCTTGACCCTTCCTGATAAGGAATAAGGTTCATACCTATCGCATAATTTATCCCTTCTCCTCCCATAATGTTGATATAATATTTGATAGTAGCCACGTAAGCATTGTATTCTGCTTCAGTCATCTCTGTGTCAGGGTCCAAAGTCTTAAGTTTGGCATAAGAAAATTGATCTATGATGCCAACAACAGTAGTAAGAAGAGGCTTCAAAGTGGACTGGTTAATCTCAATATTGAGAGAAGTTTTACTGACTGCTTTGTAGGCAAAAGGGAAAGTAAATGGTGAAGGTATCGTAACATATTGAGATATCACAAGATTAATCATATCAGTCACACTCTTTTTGAAATAGAGGTAGAGAAGATTGTCTGCTTCATAGAATTGTAACAATCCTGAAGAGAAAGAGGCATATTCAGTAGGAAGCAATGATGAGGAAAAATTGAATAAGTTAGGTTCGGCAAATTCTATGTATTTGAAAGGAGCATAAGAGACAAAGGCAGAGGATACATAAAAACCCAATAAAGGCAGGACCTCTTCAACAATGATGGTATCCCCTTTAATGATTATTTGCTTTGGAAGAGCAGAACCGCTTGCCGTAACATAAAGATCGGGAAGTGTCATGTTCATTCCGAGGAAGGTAGTTTCTTTGGCACCTATCATCCACTTACCCATCAAATGAGAAGAATTGACTACAGTAAGATTAAGTGATACTTCTTTATCAACGATAGTTCCTTCAATGGTGTATGTACTGGTACCAAGAGTGAGGGAACCATCAAATGAATAAGATGCCTTGGTCTGGATGAGTTCACAATGTTCAAAAACCACTGAAGGATTTCCTAAAATAATATTTTCCAAAGTGATATTGACATATCCGTCTCCTGCAGGATCTACTTTGACAGCAGCTCCGACATAATCTGAAACATTTACAATAGAATTATTGATAGTGAGAGAATTGCTCTGAAGGACATATTCTCCTTCTACTTCTTTTGAACCATCTTTTTGGCAACTATAAGCCATTACAGCCATCAAAAGAATAACAGAAATTTTTAATAACCGCTTCATTTTAGTTTGTATTAATTATTACTGCAAATATATTGTTTTTATCCTCAAAAAGTGACACTTGTTGGAAGTTTATTCCCTTAAATTCATAAATTTGCGTATTATGGTAAAAATCAAAAAAGCCTGGTTTTGTTCCTCCTGTGGCAATGAAAGCACTAAATGGATGGGGAAATGCCCGGCATGTGGTGAGTGGAATACTATGGTGGAAGAGGTCATATCTAAAGATACTTCTTCCTCCGCTTCGCGCAATCGTCTTCTGGTGGAGAGTAGTAATTCCAAGCCTGTCAAACTCAGGGAGATATCTCTGACTGAGGAAAACCGCATCAAGATAGGTAATACAGAAGTGGAACGTATTCTCGGAGGTGGCATAGTCGAGGGGTCAATGATACTCATAGGTGGAGAACCGGGGATAGGCAAATCGACTCTCTCCCTTCAGATACCTCTCGGATGCAGAGAATTACGCACATTATATGTCTCGGGAGAAGAGTCTCCACGTCAGATTAAATTGCGCGCTCAGCGACTTGAAAAAGCAGTTGCTGCTCACGATACCGCCGATACAGATGACAACTGTCTGATATTGGGAGAAACTCTTTTGGAAAACATCATCATGCGAGCCAAAGAAGTGGCTCCACAACTTCTTATCATCGACTCCATTCAGACCATCTATACCGATACTATCGATTCTTCGGCAGGCTCTGTCTCACAAGTCAAAGAATGTGCTGCCACCCTCTTGAGATATGCCAAAGAAAGCGGCGTCCCGGTGATAATCATTGGCCATATTACCAAAGACGGCTCTATTGCCGGCCCCAAAGTACTGGAACACATAGTCGATGTAGTACTTCAGTTCGAAGGAGACACCCGTCACTCCTATAGAGTGCTTCGCAGCATCAAAAATCGTTTTGGTTCTACTGCAGAACTTGCCATTTTTGAGATGACAGATTGCGGACTCAAAGTAATCTCCAATCCATCTGAGATTCTCACCCCTATGCACGCAGAAAATCTCAGCGGCATCGCAGTAAGTGCCATGCTTGACGGCTCACGCCCATTTCTCATTGAGATACAGGCTCTCGTCTCGACAGCAGCCTATGGGATGCCTCAACGCTCAGCCACCGGATTTGACCTGCGCCGTATGAACATGCTTCTCGCTGTTTTGGAAAAACGTGCAGGCTTTAAACTCTCTTCCAAAGATGTTTTCCTGAATATCGCAGGAGGGATGAAAGTCACCGATCCTGCTTGCGATCTTGCAGTAGTCTGCTCTATTCTCTCTTCCAATTTTGACCTTTCCATCTCCCCAAAGACCTGTTTTGCTGCCGAAGTTGGGCTTAGCGGAGAGATTCGTCCCGTGGGACAGATAGAAAGAAGAATAGCCGAAGCACAACGCCTCGGCTATAAGACCATTTATATCTCTTCGTACAATCTTTCTGACGACTATCACAGCAAACCCCGCAAATCATCTATCAACATTATTGAGATAGAAGATATTGCCGCCCTCTGCAAAAGTCTCTTCAGATAGAGATTATTCTATAGTGAATATCTTGGAGAACCCTGTCATATCAAAGACCTCTTTGATCTCAGGCTTCATATTCTTTATCACAAGCTTGCCTCCGCGGGCCATCACACTCTTCTGAAGAGTGAGGAAAAGGCGAAGTCCTGAACTGCTGATGTATTCAAATTCCGAACAATCTATTTCAATATCGGGATTAGCACCACTCAACAGGGGAGCCATCTTCTTTTCAAAATCTTCCGAATTGGTGGTGTCGAGTCTGCCTTCGACTTTAACTAATGTTTTGCTGCCTTGCGCAGGGTTGATGATTAATTCCATACTTGTATCAATATTAAATTTGTTTTTTCATTTTAAGGATATTCTTATCTCCCTCTCTCGAATAGACTACTGAATCCATAATCTTCTTCACCATAAATATTCCAAGACCACCTATCTCTCTTTCTTGGGCCGAAAGGGTAATATCTGCATCTTTTTTGGCAGTAGGATCAAAAGGAACACCTGAGTCTATTATGGAGAAATAAATCTCTTTACCCCGTTTAGAGAAGATGATTTCTATCTTATGATTGGTCTCTCCATCGGGATAGGCATAGAATATTACATTGGAGACAGCCTCTTCCATAGCGAGATTGAGACTCATTACAAGCCCCGCATCGAGACTTAGTTCTTCTCCAATCTTGTCAATAAAACCGGCAAGAAGATGAAGCTCCGATACTTGATTATTGATAACCAACTTTCTGTTGTCAAATAACTCACCCGCATTCTCAACTTTATGATATCTGATGACCATCATAGTGAGGTCATCACTCTGGACAGCACCATTGACGTGTCCTTCCACCGATTTGAGCACTATGCGCAACATCGACTCTGCATCTACAGAAGGATGAGACTTCAAAACATCCATAAGTCTTTTCTCTGTATAGAGTTCCTTCTGGGGATTCTCAGCCTCAGTAAGTCCGTCGGTATAGAGAAAAGCAGTGCTGCCATGGGGGATATCTACAGTCTGTGTAGTATATTCGAAATGGTCGAAAATACCCACGGGAGTATTGGGTATGACATCAAGAAATGAGACTTCTCCACTTTCCGATATTATGCAGGGAGGATTGTGCCCCGCATTGCAGTACTTGACATGACCGGAAGGAAGGTCGAGCACCCCGATAAACATCGTAACGAACATATTGGATTCATTACTTTCTCCTATAGCATGATTTATCGACTCTACAATAAGTTTGGGGTCTTCAAGGGTAGCAGCGACAGACCTGAAAAGACTTCTGGTAACAGCCATCAACAATGAAGCAGGAACACCTTTTCCCGAGACATCGCCTATCGCGAAAAATAGTTTCTCATCATGGATGAAAAAGTCATATAAATCCCCTCCCACCTCTTTGGCAGGCCTTAACATGGCGAAAAGGTCTATATCGTTCCTGTCGGGAAATGGAGGGAAAATCTTGGGAATCATCCCCATCTGAATCTGACGTGCGATATTGAGTTCACTTTCAATCCTCTCTTTGGCTGAAGTAGTGTCCTTAAGTTCAGTGATATAAGTATTTAGAGAGGTTTGCATGAAATCCATTGATTTACGCAACTCGAAAAGTTCATCTTCAGACTTAACGACCGGCAAAGGGGTATTGAAATTGCCTTTGGCTATACTTCGTGCGGAGACGGCAAACTCTCCGATAGGTTTCGAAATCTTCTTGATGACATTGTGTGTCAGGAATGCTATGAGGAAAAGGGCAAGAACAGCGACGATAATGAGTATGGTGTTCATCTCAATAACTCCTGCATAAACATCACGAAGTGGCAACACCATAGCAAGGGACCATCCGGAGCTGGGCACAGGGGCATACATTACGAACGAGAGAGTATCATCATTTTGGAGTGTCACCATACCTGTATTGCCCTTAATCATCTCCTTGCCCAGATGCCGTACGGTGGTATCCACCATATCTGTGGTAGCGGTAAAAATCGTCTCATTTAAAATCCTGTCAGGATTGGTGTGAACAATATAGGAACCCCCTTTCCCAATCATCAGATTGTATGAGCTTTTATATGGCTTGATGGAATTAACTTTCTCAGTAAGCCATTCCATGGGAAGGTCAGCAGTCAAAACTCCGATAAAGTTTTTATTGTCATCATATATGGGATGGGTATAAGTACACATAATCATATTGCCCGCCCCTTCGTCGAAAAACGGGTCTGTCCAATATGGACGATTGAGCAATTTGGGAATGAGGTACCAATCCATATATTGATATGCATAATTATCGTTTCCTACCTGAGCAGTCGTGATAGTATCGTCATTCTTGAAAGAATAGGGAGAAAAATAATTGGTTTTAGGGAAAAAGTAGGGTTCGATGGCTATGTCGCTACCGATGATATATTGATTCTGCTCTACCACCCTTCGGGTGATTTCAAAAAGTTCCTGCTTTCCTGACTCACCTTTCAATGCCTCTTCCTGAACATCATCTGCTATATTGTCTATAGCGACGGAGACGCTCTGAAGCACATTATCTATCTCCAATGTAGTAGCCTTAAGGGTGCTGAAAGCATTTCTTATAGCCTCCTCTCTGATAAGTTTGCGAGAATAGACCGAGACAATGGATATAGTGGCTAAAAAAAGAAGTGCAGAGAGAAGGATGACAAGTAAACTCAACTTCTCGGAAAAAGAACTTCTGAAATGACGCTTAAGATTAATATCGAATCCTTTCATAACTATAAGTTCTTTACAAAGTCTTGATAAGAGACAGTATTGATTAAGAAATTGTTATCTATCAATATCTTGAGAGCAAAATCAAATCGTTCTTCTGAAAGATAGTATGGAGCAACGCCATTGTCCTCCTGAAGACGAAGAATCTCGTCAAGCATAAATTTCTGGTTGACTCTGTTGCTGGGAGTATGATATTGCTTGACCATCTTCATCACACGATCCAAAGTCTCTTCTCTGTTTTCGGGCAATCTGACCCATTCCCACCCCTTCTTGGTCGCTTCAGCGAAATTTTTCAAAACTTCGGGATGTTTTTGATAATACTCTTTGGTAGTATATAATCCGTCTTCAGGGACATCGTATCCCATATTTTTTAACCTGATTACCTGGTCCTCGTTAATTTCGAATCCGGACATTTTGAGTTGATAATACTCATTATAACTCATGCAAATGGTGGCATCTATCGCACCGGAGATAAACAATGCAATGTTGGAAAGGAAAGGGACCCAAGTCACATCAAGTCCGTTGGTATTGATCAGGACCATAGCCAACTCACTAAAACCTGCTTTCCACTGCCCTATCTTTTTATGATTCAGATCGGAAACATTGGGAATAGGTTCTCTTGAGACAATAGTGAGAGAATTGTGATAAGATATCTGCAGGAAATTAACCAATTCTACACCAGCATCTTCATAAAGCAAAGCCTCTACGAGCATCGATGTGATGACATCTGTCTTCCCCTCTTTGAGGAGATTGATGGCAGAATTGGAAACAGTGGGGTGAATAATCTCAACATCCAATCCGGCATCTCTGTAAAATCCTTTCTCCAAAGCCATATATATGCCTGCAAACTGACTTTGCGGAATCCATTGAGGAGATATTCTGACCTTAACAAGTTCCTGAGAAGATAATAATGTCGGCAACAAAAGGAAAAAGAAAACAAAAAATCGTTTCATAGGTAGATTTCACTAATCACAAAGTTAAAAATATTTAGTAAAAAAAACTATCCTGGGTTTATTGTGAATATCTTCCACCACCGTGACCTCGCTAAATCCACATTCTTCGAAAAGACTCTTTACCTCCCGTGAATAGGCTTCATTAATCTCAAAATAGCCCTTCCCCCCCGGCCGCAAAAAAGCAGAAGCCCATTCTGAAAGAGCTTTATAGAACCTCAACGGATCATTATCAGGGACAAATAATGCCTCGTCCGGTTCATATTCCAAAACATTGGGAAGCATAAAGTCGCTCTCACTTTCACAAACATATGGAGGATTGCTTACTAAAATGTCGAGATCTTCCATATTTGGCAAAGAAGCACCATGTTGAGCTTTGTCTTTCTCATCGGGTGGTCCTTCGAGAATGTCCCACTTAAAGAAAAAAGGCTTGTTTTTAAGTGGTTGCCGATGTTCTTCGTCGATAAAAATCTCCTGATTCTCCGCTACTTTGAGAACATCTTCAAATTTATCGCAAGCAATTACTTCTGATTTGGGGAATGTGGCCGCAAGAGAATAAGCAAGACACCCTGACCCTGTACAGGCATCAAGAATTTTCAATTCTGAATACCCGCCATATTCTTTCCAATCATTAACTATCAGACGATAGAGCTCTTCAGTCTCCGGACGTGGTATGAGGACAGACTCCGAAACATTAAACTTATGCCCCGCAAATTCTTGAAAACCGAGCACATACTGTAATGGCCTGTAATCTTTTAATTCTTCAAGCGCAGTCATAAGACGATTGAGATCGGGCTTGGGAATTATTGTATTGGGTTCGATGATATATTCGTATTCAGACAGATGAAGAAATTCAGTAAGCAATCTCACAGAGATGGAGCGTGCTTCTGCCAGGGAATAAATTTCCGAGAGAGAATCGATGGCTTTGGTGACAAATTCTTTATGTGTCATAAATCATCTGTCGAGAAGAATTGAACTCATGAAGTCCTTCAGATTCATCCCTGCTTCCACTATCATCTTAGGGACAAGACTTTCGGCTGTCATTCCGGGATTGATATTTACCTCTAAGAAGAAGACTTCCTCTCCACGTGTGATGAAATCTATCCTCATCAACCCTTTGCATCCGAGATGTTTAAAAATTCTGACAGCTTCCTGTTGAACTTTCTGCTTAAGAGCATCCGAGATGGGAGCCGGACACAATTCGTCGCTTTGACCTAAATATTTGGCTTCGTAATCAAAATATTCGTTGTGAGATACTATCTCAATCAGTGGTAGCGCATATACCCCTTTGCCATCACTATACACCCCACAGTCTATTTCTCTGCCGATGACAGCCTCTTCCATAATAAGAGTGTCATCTTGTGAAAAAGCGAGCGAAACAGCTTTGTCAATATCTTCTTTCTTCTTCACTTTAGTCACTCCGAAACTACTTCCACCATTATTGGGCTTTACAAAAATCGGAAGTCCGAGGCGTTCGACTATGTCATTTACATCGTAAGTGTCACCTTTGCGAAGAAATAAGTCTTTGGCCATTTTTACCTTCGAATCTGAAAGGTATCTCTTGCAGGCATATTTATCAAAGGAGATAGTCGATACTATGGAAGAACTGCCGGCAAATGGAAGTCCTATCAATTCGAAATAAGCCTGTAAAATCCCATTCTCCCCCGGGGTGCCGTGTATGATGATGAATGCTTTGTCAAATCTTACTTTCTTACCATCGATGGTGCAGGAAAAATCAGATCTGTCTATGGGAAATGATTCTTCGCCTCTGACTACACACCATCTGTCACGTGTCAACAACACTTCATAAACATCGAAAAGATTTGTATCAATGTTTGCAGCGACATTCTTTCCGCTTTTGATGGAGATCTCCACTTCTGAAGAATAACCTCCATACACTACTGCTATTTTCTGTTTCATATCGATGATTTAGAAAAAAGATTCTTCGTTGTTTTTGGTAGAGGAAGCATCGTTGTCACTGCCATCACAATTGAGATTGAGGACCAACCCGGGAGGGGCGATAAATGTATCTGTCGGTAATACCCCGAGCGTCCCGTCGGCCATCACTTTTTGCATGAACAAGCCCCAAATGGGCAACGACATATTGGCACCACCACCTTGAGCTAAAGATTCGAAATGAACTTGACGATCCTCTGCCCCTACCCATACACCTGCAGTAAGACTTGGTGTGTAACCTATAAACCATCCGTCAGCCTGGTCATTGGTAGTGCCCGTCTTGCCTGCCAATTGCCCTTCAAGCCGAAACTTCCAACGGAGTCTTCCGGCAGTACCTTCATTGACTACTCCCTGCATCAGATTGACCATAAGATAGGCAGTCGCTTCGCTGATGGATTCTCTTTTACGGGCAGTGAAATTGCCGAGAACATTGCCTTCATTGTCCTCTATGCGGGTAACAAAAAGCGGCTCCACGTGAACCCCGCGACTTGGATAGGTATTAAATGCTCCGACCATCTCCATGACCGAAATGTCAGCAGGTCCGACGCATAACGAAGGATAAGCTCCCAAATAAGAAGTAATACCAAGTTTGCGGCACATCTCGACCATCGCTTTGGGGCCAAACTGACGGATAAGATAGGCTGAAATATTGTTGGAACTCTTGGTAAGTCCCCATTTCAATGTGACAGTCTGTCCTATCCACTCTGCACGGTCAGTGCTTTTGGGGGTCCAAGTGGTATCGCCCACAATAAAAGTCTGCGGCACATTGATGACTTTGTCACAAGGGGTATATCCCTCCTGCATAGCAAGAGTATAAAGAAAAGGCTTGATGGTAGAGCCCACCTGTCGCTTACTCTGGCGGGCATTATCATATTTGAAAAATCTGTAATTGGGACCTCCAATATAGGCCCGGATATGTCCGGTATGAGGCTCCATGGCAATAAATGCTGCACGTAAAAACGATTTGTAATATTTCAACGAATCGTTGGGAGTCATCACTGTATCGATATAATTGTTGCTGTTCCAGGAGAATACCCGCATCGGAACTTTAGAACGGAATGATGCTTCTATCTCTTCATCAGTGGCTCCCTCTCTTTTTAAATTGCGATATCTGTCGCTCCACCTGCGAGCCTGTTCGATAAGTTTAACTGTCAACTCTTGAGGCACCTCCAGAGCAAAAGGCTTGTTGGGTTTGTGAGCCATATCTTCAAAAAACTGTGGCTGAAGATCTTGACTTAGGTGCTGAACCACGGCCTCTTCTGCATATCGCTGCATCTTGGCATTGATGGTAGTGTATATCCTGAGGCCATCCTTGTCAAGATTATATTTCGACCCATCGGGTTTGAAATTCTTATTGAGCCATCCATAGAAAGGGTCCTCTTCCCACAAAACTTTATCTGCCTGATAGTCTTCTTCGAAATAATAAGATGACCGCTGCGGCTCCCCGGCATTCATAACACGTCGTATCATATCCCTAAAATATGGTGCTCTACCCGAATTGTGGTCCTGCTGTACATAGTGGAGAACAATGGGTGTATTGACCAATGTATCATAGGCTATCTGTGAAAGATAGCCATATTTGTTCATCTGAGAGAGGACGTGGTTTCTTCTCGATAGGGATTTATCATAGTTGAGGACAGGATTGAAACGGGTAGGCTTGTTTACCATACCTACAAGGGTAGCACTCTCTTGAATATTGAGGTCGGCAGGTTCTTTGCCGAAGAAAGTATTTGCAGCCGCCTTGATGCCGTATGCGTTGCTACCGAAGAAAATGGTATTCATATACATCGCCATGATCTCGTCTTTGGTATAATTGCGCTCAAGCTTTACTGCCGTTATCCATTCTTTAAACTTACTCACCACTAATTTGAATTTCGCATCCACAGGACTGCTGACAGTGGTGTCTCGTGGAAAGAGCGTTTTAGCCAACTGCTGGGTGATAGTACTGCCACCGCCACCGGAACGTGCCTGTCGCAGAAGAATACTTTTCACTCCCACTCTCACGAGGCTTCTGAAATCGATACCGCTGTGAGAATAATATCGTACATCTTCAGTAGCTACGGCAGCTGCGACCAGACTTGGAGAGAGGTCACTGTACTTTACATATGACCTGTTTTCAATATGAAAAGTGGAAAGAACCTCCCCCTCTTCGGAGATGAGAACTGTAGCGAGATTGCTCTTGGGATTTTCAAGCTCTTCGAAGGAGGGAATCTTGGCAAATACCCCTACGAAAAAGATGGAAATGAAAAGGATGGCAATAGGAACAAAGATAATTACCCAAAGCCATCTTCGTAAAATTTTACCTCTTTTTTCTCTCATCAGGCGTTTGTTTATGAATTGCGAATTTAGACAAAAATTTGGTTTTTATCTTACTTTATCCTTTACTTTGCACAATTGTTGATTTAAGAATTATGGGAGAGAATTTAGTTATCGTCGAGTCACCTGCAAAGGCAAAGACCATTGAAAAATTCCTTGGAAAAGGATATAAAGTCCAGTCAAGTTTCGGCCACATAAGAGACCTCGCCAAGAAAAATCTTGGAATAGATATTGAACACGGCTTTCAGCCACAATATGTCGTCTCCCCTGACAAGAAAAAGGTAGTAGCTTCTTTGAAAGAGGCTTCCGACAAAGCATCCATCGTATGGCTTGCATCCGATGAAGACCGAGAGGGAGAGGCTATCGCCTGGCATCTCTTGGAGACCCTTTCTCTCGACCATTCCAAGACCAAAAGGATAGTATTTCACGAGATAACAAAAGATGCCATTCTCAATGCCATAGAGCACCCACGCGATGTAGATATGAATCTCGTGATGGCGCAGCAGGCCAGAAGAGTGATAGACAGACTTGTGGGATTTGAATTATCCCCCATTCTCTGGAAGAAAGTCAAGCCTTCACTCTCTGCCGGAAGGGTTCAGTCAGTAGCCCTCAGACTCATTGTCGACAGAGAAAGAGAGATTTTGGCTTTCAAGTCCCAGCAGTATTACAAAGTCGAGGGATTGTTTCATCCCGCCGGCACAGAGTCAAATGTCAGGGTAAAAGGGACACTGCATAAGAAACTCCTGACATCCGAAGAGGCTGTCAACTTTTTGCAACAGTGCATACAGGATACTTTTCATATTTCCAATATTGAAAAAAAGGAGCTTAACAGAGTCCCTGCACCACCATTTACCACCTCTTCTCTTCAGCAGGAAGCATCTCGCAAATTTGGATTTTCAGTGAGCCAGACTATGGCAATCGCACAGCGTCTTTACGAATCGGGACGCATTACATATATGCGTACAGACTCCACCAACCTTTCCAAACTCGCTCTTGGTGCTGCCAAAGGGTATATAGAGGAGACTTTCGGAGAAAATTATTCTCACACCCGTCAGTACAAAACCAAGACCAAAGGTGCTCAGGAAGCTCACGAAGCGATTCGTCCCACATACATTGCCACCACTTCCATCGAAGGGACAGCTGTAGAAAAGAAGCTTTATGATCTTATATGGAAGCGCACCATCGCCTCTCAGATGTCTGATGCCAAACTTGAAAAGACAGATATTTCAATTATTGGCAACAGTAAAGAGACACTCTTCGAAGCGACCGGTTCTCAGATAATGTTTGACGGATTTCTAAAAGTCTATATGGAATCAAAAGATGACGACACCGATAGCGAAGAGTTGAACATCCTTCCCCAACTCAGTGTCAATACATCTATGAATCCCATCAAGATTGAGTCTACTCAACGATACACCTCTCACCCCCTCAGATATACCGAAGCTTCATTAGTGAAAAAAATGGAGGAGCTGGGTATTGGCAGACCATCCACTTACGCCCCCACCATTTCGACACTCCATCAAAGAAATTACATTGTCAAAGGAGATAGAAAGGGAGAAGAGAAACTAATTGAGACCATCACTCTGCAGGATGGCAAGATAAAATCGACTTCCAAAAAAGAAATAATCGGTTCAGAAAAGGGGAAACTTTGTCCCGAGGATATTGGCATTATGGTCACCGATTTTCTGGAAGAACATTTCCCTTCCATTCTCGATTATGGATTCACCGCATCTGTAGAAGAGAGTTTTGATAAGATAGCAGCAGGTAAAATGGTATGGAATCAAGCCATATCAGACTTCTACGGGCCTTTCCACACCAAAGTCGATGCCACTCTTCACGACGCCGCTCCGCAAAATGCATCACGCACCATCGGCACCGATCCTGAGACAGGAAAGACTGTTTATGCACGTATGGGGAAATTCGGTCCTTTAGTACAATTGGGAGACAACGATGATCCATCCAAAAAATACGCAGGTCTTGCACCTGACCAACTCATTGAAAGTATCACACTTGAAGATGCACTGAAGCTCTTTAAGCTTCCCAGACTTTTAGGACAGTACCTCGGAGCAGATGTCATCTGTTCCAAAGGCAAGTACGGACCATACATCAAATACAACTCTTCATTCATCTCCCTGAAAAAAGGGGCAGATCCCTATTCTTTCGATTTGGAATCTGCCATTACACTCATCGAAGAGAATGCTTCCAAGGAGGCCAAAAAAGTAATCCACGACTTTCCAAATAGCGGCATACAAGTGCTTAACGGACGATATGGACCATATATCAAGCACGACGGAGAAAACTTTAAAATACCCAAATCTTCCGATGCCGAGAAGTTGTCTGAAAAGGAATGTCTTGACATTATCGTTACAAATCGTAAGTTAAAAAGCAAATAAACTTACAAAATAGCACATTGTTAAGATTTATTTTTTACTTTTGTACCTGATTTTTGAAAAAAATAAGATGCAAAAGTTTCAAATTGACAAAACCGACCAGAAAATACTCTCTTTTCTCGTCAAGAATGCAAGAATGCCCTTTTTGGAGATAGCACGTGAATGTGGAGTCTCAGGTGCGGCAATTCATCAAAGAGTTAAAAAGATGGAGAATCTCGGTATCATTACCGGTTCCCGACTGTTGGTCAAGCCGAGGACACTCGGACTTAATGTTTGCGCTTTCGTGGGTGTATCTCTCTCTCAAGCCAACAGCTACAATGAAGTGATAACTGCTCTGAAGAAGATACCTGAAGTCGTAGAATGTCATTTCGTGACAGGCAAGTTCGCCCTTCTTCTGAAGATCTATTGCTCCGATCACGAACACCTTATGGAGATTCTCATCAACACCATTCAAAATATCCCAAGTGTCGAACAGACTGACACTATGATATCTCTCGACCAGGCGATAGAAAGACAGGTGTGGGTAAATTCAGTCCACTCCAAGGATTAATCTTACCAATTCCATATCCGAGGGGGTGGTAATCTTGATATTCGTCCTCTCTCCTTCACAATAATGAAGTGGATAGCCCTTCGCCTCCACTACCGAGGCATCATCTGTAAAAGAGGGTGAGTATGCTTGTTGATAGCTATCCAACAGTACATTAGATTGGAATACTTGCGGAGTCTGTATCAACATATAATTATCTCTGTCAATGGGTTTCCAGAAAATGTCATTCTCTTTTTGTCTCATAGAATCGACTACTTCCAATGTAGGTATCACTGCAGGATGTTCTATAGCCATCTCGAAGAGTGAAACTATCATCTGCTGACTCACAACAGGTCTTACACCATCGTGAACTGCCACTATTGCATCTGATGGGATGTACTTCAGACAATTCTTCACTGAGTGAAATCTGGTAATGCCACCTGTCACCAATGTATATTTGATGCGAAAATTATTATCGAAACAATATTGTTTCCACTCCTCTTTTATCTCAGCATTAATAGCTACTATTATGTGAGTAGTGAAGGGTAAATTGAGAAAAATTTCAATAGTTCTTCTGAGTATCGGCACACCGCCTATCGTCATAATCTGCTTGGGTATCTGATTGCCCATTCTTTTCCCTGCGCCACCCGCTGTTATTATCACATATCTATCGGAATTGCTCATTTTGAATAATTATTTTTCTACAAATGTAGGGTTTTTTACACTATTTATTCTTACTTTTGAGGCATGATCAGAAAAATTAATAAAGCTCTTATTTCCGTATATCATAAGGATTTTGTTTTAGATATTGCTAATGAGTTAGTTAGCTTAGGTATTGAGATAGTTTCGACAGGTGGAACCGCCGACTTTCTCACGGCTCATAACATTTCTGTTACCGCCGTAGAATCCCTTACCGGATACCCTTCCGTTTTCGGAGGAAGAGTCAAGACTCTGCATCCTACGATTTTTGGTGGTATTCTTTACAGAAGAGATAATAGCGAAGATGTAGCGGAGGGTGTCAAGTATGGTATTGAAGGGATTGATCTGGTCATTGTAGATTTATATCCTTTCGAAGAGTACGTGGCCAAAGGGGCAGACAACCAAGAGATAATAGAGAAAATCGATATCGGAGGCATATCCCTTATCAGGGCAGCTGCCAAAAATTATCAAGACGTCATAGTGGTATCAGATAAAGATGGCTATGCTCCTCTCCTCTCTCTCCTTCGGGAGAAAAAAGGCTTCAGCGACTTGGAGGACCGAAGACAATTCGCAACTTCTGCATTTCTTACCAGTTCGAAATATGACACAGCCATCTACCGCTATTTCGCAGGCACCCCTCTCAGATACGGAGAGAATCCTCATCAGAAAGCACAATATTTCGGTCCGAGAGGTTCTCTTCCCAAGCAGATTCACGGCAAGGAGATCTCTTACAACAATCTTCTCGATGTAGAGGCCGCTATTGAGCTTATATCTGATTTTAAAGAGACTGCGGTGGCGATTATCAAACATAACAATGCTTGTGGCTGCGCGGTACGTTCCAGTCTCATACAAGCATGGAATGATGCTCTTTCAGCCGATCCGGTATCTGCTTTTGGTGGCATTATCGTCACCAACAGAGAGATAGATGGAGTGACAGCGGAGGAGATAAATAAAATCTTCTTTGAAGTTATCATCGCCCCATCCTATTCACCGGAAGCACTTCAGATTCTCGAATCGAAAAAGAATAGAATTATTCTCTGTGGAGACGATGTACCACTCCCTTCCGTCAAATCCCGCTCATTGCTTACCGGTATGCTCATTCAGGACAGAGACACTATGGCAGAGTCTGCAGATATGCTTAAGTGCACCACTAAGATAGCTCCCACCGCAGCTCAGACAGATGACCTTTTGTTTGCCAACATTCTGGTCAAACATTCCAAATCCAATGCTATTGTCCTGGCCCATAATCGCAGACTGTTATCAAGCGGCATTGGGCAAACTTCTCGTGTAGATGCTCTTCGTCAGGCGATTGAGAAAGCGTGCAATTTCAACATCTCCCTCGAAGGGGCAGTGATGGCTTCAGATGCATTTTTCCCATTCCCGGACTGTGTCGAGATAGCTCATGATGCCGGCATCAGTGCGGTTATTCACCCGGGAGGTTCCATAAGAGACAATGAGAGCATCGCTTATTGTGATCAGCACAATATGGCGATGGTTATTACAGGCTTTAGACATTTTAAACACTAAAATCTTAATCTAACAATTATATGGCATTTTCATTTCTTACTCAGGAACTTGCAATCGATCTTGGCACTGCCAACACAGTCATCTTGATGGATGACAAGATCGTAGTGGACGAGCCATCAATAGTGGCTTTTGACCAGGGGACAGGAAAGCCCATTGCCTTTGGACAAAAGGCAAGGCTCATGCACGAAAAGACTCATCCCAATATCAAAACCGTACGCCCCTTGCGTGATGGCGTCATTGCAGACTTTAATGCTGCAGAGCAGATGATCAGAGGCTTTGTCAAGATGATCAACTATAAGCGTACCTTTTTCACGCCCAATATCAAAATGGTGGTAAGTATCCCTTCCGGGAGTACAGAGGTGGAGATACGTGCCGTACGTGACTCTTCCGAACACGCCGGAGGACGTGACATCTATATGATCTATGAACCTATGGCCGCTGCCATGGGTATAGGCCTCAACGTCGAAGCTCCCACCGGCAATATGGTAGTAGATATCGGAGGAGGCACCACAGAAATCGCAGTTATCTCATTGGGAGGTATGGTTACCAACCAGTCCATCAGAGTGGCAGGTGACGGATTTACTTCTGAGATACAGCAATATATGCGTCAGCAGCACAATATCAAAGTCGGAGAGCTTACCTCCGAAGAGATCAAAATCAAGATAGGGGCTGCCATCCCCGACCTGGAAGAGACGCCGGAACCATTTATCGTAAGAGGTCCCAATCTTATGACAGCACATCCTGTAGAAGTGGCTGTCACAAGCCAGGAAATAGCACACTGCCTCGACAAATCGTTGGCCAAGATAGAAGCAGCCATACTTCAGGTATTGGAGCTTACTCCTCCCGAACTTTATCAGGACATAGTAGAGAAAGGTATTTTCCTGACAGGCGGAGGAGCCTTGCTCAAGGGACTCGATAAAAGACTCTACGAAAAGATTAATATTCCTTTCCATGTATCGGAGGACCCTCTTCGTGCAGTGGCAAGAGGCACCAGTATAGCACTTAGAACTCCCTCTCATTATCCTTTCTTGATGAGATGATATGAATCAGCGATTTTCTTTCATAAAGTCTCTGATTGTTTTTGTCGTCTTCATTCTTTTGGAGGCGGTGGCATTCATTATTATCAAAAACAACAGCATTGTACAGCGGTACGGCATTATGGAAGGATTTCGCGATATTCAGTCTTTTTTCTATTTCCGCGAGACCAATATTTCAGATTATTTCTCTCTGAGGAAGACCAATTTTGACTTGCAGGAAGAAAACATCTCTCTAAAAAACGAAAATGAGAGATTACGCGCACAGATTGTTGATGTCGAAGATTCCATTAGTTCCTTTCGCTCAACACCCCAGTATCAGTACATCTCTGCCAAAATAGTTCGCAACAGCGTAGACAAGCAACATAACTACATCATCCTCAACAAAGGGAGCGAAGATGGAGTTTCTGAAGATATGGGAGTCATCACTTCCGATGGCGTGGTAGGATATGTCCTCACTGTCGGGAAACATTATTCCAGAGTGGCATCCCTGCTTGATATCGACCAGAGTCTGAGTGTTTTCATCAAGTCTAACCACACTTTCGGAACCATCAAGTGGGATGGTACAGATATTAGAAAGACCATCCTTCACGACATACCGCTCCATACAGACATCGTCCCGGGAGACACCATTATCACCTCAGGTTACTCTTCCACATATCCCCCTAATATCCCTATTGGAGTCATTGAATCATCACAGATATTGGATGGTATCAACTACGATGTCACCATCACCCTCTTTGAAGATTTTAAATCGCTAAGATATGTCTATGTGGTCAAGAATCGGGATAAAGATGAGATTAGGTCTCTTTATGATCAGAAGGAGGATGAACGATGAAGAGCAATCTGAGATATATCCTTTTCTGCCTTTTGATATTTGTTTGTCAGGTATTGATTAATAATTATCTCAATTTGGGAGTCTATGTCTATGTTTTTCTCATTCCCTATATCATCCTTTTCCTCCCCTACAAGGTAAAAACCATCAATTTGATGCTTCTTGCCTTTCTTTTGGGGCTTGGAGTAGACATTTTCGGCAACGGGGTGCTTGGACTCAATACTGCAGCTTTGACTGCACTCGCCTTCTGCAGAAACTTCTTCCTGTCGAGAATCGTCAATGAAAAGAATGTCGATAAAAACTATGCCCCCACCTCTTACGAACTTGGCTTTGGGCATTATGTTGCATACATTTCTTTAAGCCTCCTTGTATTTTTCCTTTTCTACGTCCCTTTAGACAATATGAGTCTGACTCCACTCCTGTTCAATACTCTTCGGATTGTAATAGGATGTATAGTCAATACACTCCTGATAGCATCGCTCGGTGCTCTCACCCAAACTAAGAGAAGATGATATGGATTCCCGCAAGAAAAATATTCTGATCATCGGTGCTTCGATCTTCTTTCTGATCATCTTAGGACAACTGTTTTACCTGCAAATCATCAACCATAGTTTTAAGATAAGCGCAGAGAACAATGCTCTTCGTTACGAAACAAGATACCCTGTAAGAGGGTTGATTCTCGATCGTAATGGAAAGGTGCTGGTAGGCAATAAAAATTCATACGACATTATCGTCACGCCCATCGATGTGAAGCCTTTTGATACTCTTGAATTGTGCAAAATCCTACAATTGGACATCACCGATGTCAGGAAGACTTTCAATTATTACCGTACCTACAGGACACGCATAGGACATCAGAGCCAAACTTTTATGAAACAGGTCCCGAGCGAGCAGTACGGCAATTTCATAGAAAAAATCAATAAATTTCCAGGGTTTCATGGTATTCCACGTACAGAGAGAAGATATCCGTACAATGCAGGAGGCAACTTATTAGGCTATATCACAGAAGCAGACCCCTCTTTTTTGGCAAAGAACAAAGATTATCAGCAGGGAGACTACATAGGTAGGACAGGGATCGAGGAGAGTTGCGAAAGCGAGCTTCGAGGCAAAAAGGGTTATGCTATTTTCCTTCGTGATGCCAATAATAAAATCCAATCTCCATATCAAGAGGGACAATTCGACAAACCGGCAGAAGCAGGTCGTGACGTCACTTCCACGATAGATGCCGAATTGCAAAATTATGGCGAGCTGCTGATGAACCACAAAGTCGGTTCCATAGTAGCGATAGAACCTTCCACAGGGGAAATTCTTACCATGGTCTCCAGCCCCGGGATAGACGTCTCCATCTTAGCTGAAATAAATAAACACTATACTGAGATCTCCCAGGACCCATTCAAGCCGATGTTCAACCGAGCCGTTATGTCTCCTCAGCCACCGGGGTCGGTATTTAAACTTGTCAACGGATTGATAGGACTTCAGGAACACGTTGTCACTCCAGATACCAAATTTGCCTGCTACAACGGCTACCATTATGGTAAATTAACTGTCGGATGTCACGTTCATCCCTCTCCGCTCAACTTCAGAGAGGCCATTATGATGTCCTGCAACGCCTATTTCTGCTCTCTGTATAGAAGAATACTTGACCGACAGGAGAGTAATATCGAAGATTCATTTGAGGAGTGGAGACGATATGTCATGAGCTTTGGATTCGGTCTGAAACTTGGCAGTGATTTCCCATCGGAACAATCAGGGTTCGTGCCATCTGCTGAGACTTATAACAAACTCCACGGCAAGGGGAGATGGAAATCCATTTCGGTAGTATCACTCGCTATCGGACAGGGAGAACTCGGATGTACCCCTATGCACCTGGCCAATCTTGCCGCCATCCTCGCCAATAGGGGTTATTACCACATTCCCCACATCATTCGCAATACACAAAATGATTCTCTTTCCCAAAAATACTCTGAGAGACACTACACTTTGGTAGATTCTCTCAATTTCGTTCCTGTCATAGAGGGTATGTATATGGCAGTAAATTCTCCTCCCGGGTCAGGCGCCACAGCCAGAATAGCATCTGTAAAGTCGCTCGATATTTGCGGCAAGACAGGTACAGCCGAAAATCCTCACGGAGAGGAACATTCTGTATTTATTTGCTTCGCTCCCAAAGACAATCCCAAGATAGCCATAGCTGTTTATATAGAGAATGCCGGATTCGGAGCCACCTGGGCTGCCCCCATTGCCTCACTTATGGTAGAAAAGTACCTTAACGAGACTATAAGCCCCAACAGAAAGTGGTTGGAAGATAAGATGATAAATGCCGATTTACTTGATAAAGTGCCTGCCGGCCGAATGCAAAAATGAGCCCATCAAGAAACATATACAGAAAATTAAATTGGACATTAATCGTCTGCTACGTCTTGCTGGTCATTATCGGCTGGATTAATATCTATTCCTCCACTTACAATGAGAGTATTCCCAATATGCTGGCTTTCTCTCAGCGTGCCGGCAGCCAATTGGTCTGGATAGGGATTGCATTTACCATGTCGGCTCTCATTATTTACGTTATCAATCCCCGAATATATCTCGGACTCTCCTGGTGGTTTTATCTTGCAGTCATCATTCTTCTGGCAGCCACACTTGTCATAGGCAAGGAAGTAAATGGCTCCAAATCGTGGCTGATGATAGGTCCCTTTGGATTGCAGCCCTCTGAACTCTCCAAGATTACATCGTCACTGTGTCTGGCCGCAATGATGAGTAAATACGGGTTTAGAATCAACAAATGGAAAGACTTTTGCAAGGCTGCTCTGACACTTCTCGTACCCATAATTTTTATAGCTCTTGAACCAGATATGGGTACTATTTTGGTCTACTGTGGTTTTATTTTCGTCTTTTACAGAGAAGGGATGCCGGGATGGATATTGCTTTTCATCGGATTGATGATATGTCTTTTTATCATCACTCTCAAATATTCCCCCTTCGTAGCTATTCTGGTGCTGATAGGAGTATTCGGATTAATCAGAGGAATACTCTCCAAAAAGATAATATTGAACATCTTCAGATATGGGTTGATGGTAACCGCTTTTGCATTCATACCGCGACTATTGAAAATCGATTTCATCGCTGATAAAATCACCCTCAGCCCCGACATTTTGCTTCTGATAATAGTAGCCATTCTCCTAATAATTTTTGTGATTAAAGGAGTAAGACACAAGATCAAATATCTCAATTATTATATCATCTGCTCCGTATGCTCTTTGATTTTGGTTTTCTCTGTAGATTTTCTCTTTGATCATGTCTTGAAAGTGCATCACAGGGACAGAATTGAAAATCTTCTGGGGATTACCCAAGACCTGCAGGGTGCGGGCTACAATGTCAATCAAAGTAAGATAGCAATCGGCTCAGGAGGCTTGTGGGGCAAAGGATTTCTCCACGGGACTCAGACCAAATTCAACTTTGTCCCTGAGCAGAGTACCGACTTCATTTTTTGCACCATAGGAGAAGAATGGGGATTCTTGGGCTCGTTGATAGTGCTGTCGCTCTTTTTTATTATGATAGCCAATATTATTTCCACTGCAGAAAAACATAAAGACAAGTTTTCCCGTATCTACGGGTATTGTGTGGCATCGTGTCTTTTTATGCATGTAGTTGTCAATATCGGGATGACTATAGGGCTGATGCCGGTTGTGGGAATACCCCTCCCATTCATAAGCTACGGAGGTTCTTCTTTTCTCTCTTTCACAGTATTGCTGTTTATCTACATCAAACTCGATGTAGAAAGATGGAGGTGATTGTTTTTTACTATATTTGTAGGATATTTTAATACTTTTATATATGCTACAATTTATTGACAGACACAATGGTCCGGACAAAAGCTCCACAGCAGAAATGTTAAAAACCATCGGTGTCAATTCTATGGAGGAACTCATCAGACAGACAATTCCTTCCGATATTATACTTTCCAAACCATTATCTCTGACTGAGGCTATCGACGAGAACAGCTATCTTGCTCACCTTAAATCCATAGTATCTCTCAATCACAATACCCGTTCTATGATTGGTATGGGTTTTTACGGCACAGCAGTCCTCCCCGTAGTGATGCGCAATATTTTTGAAAATCCGAGTTGGTACACATCATATACCCCCTATCAGGCAGAAATCTCTCAGGGACGTCTTGAAGCACTCATTAATTTCCAGACCATGATATCCTCATTGACCGGATTCCCTATGGCCAATTGTTCTATGCTTGATGATGGCACTGCTGCCGCTGAAGCTATGAGGATGATTTTCGAGCTTCGCTCACGAGATGCCGTCAAAGAGGAGAAAAATGTATTTTTCGTAGATAAAGATATCTTCCCTCAAGTACTTTCCGTCTTGGAAACACGTGCCGGAGGATTGGGCATCAAACTCGTTATCGGCGATTATGCTCAGACACTTAAAGATGGATTTGATCCTAAATGCTACGGAGCTATGCTTCAATACCCTGCTGCCGATGGTGAAGTACGTGACTACTCCGCTTTCTGTCAAGCGGCTCATTCTGCCGGTATCTTAGTTGCAGCCCACTGCGATATTCTCGCCCTTTCTCTTCTCAAGGAACCCGCAGCATGGGGAGCAGATGTGGCAGTAGGCACTGCCCAAAGATTTGGCCTTCCCATGGGATTTGGAGGTCCTACCGCAGGATGGATGGCTACAGCCGACAAGTATAAAAGAAATCTTCCGGGTCGTATCATAGGCATCTCCATCGACAGACTCGGCAAACCTGCAGTGCGACTTGCACTTCAGACTCGCGAACAACATATCAAGAGAGAAAAAGCTACTTCAAATATATGCACCGCTACTGCCTTGATGGCTATAATGACCGGAATGTATGCTGCATACCACGGACCTCAAGGCATCAAGGACATAGCTTCAAAGATTACCCACGTCGCTCATGTTATGGCCTATAAATTTAGAGAAGCCGGTTACCAGGTAGCTTCAGACCATTTCTTCGATACGATTCGCATAAAAGGTGTAGTGGCTGCAGACATCCGCGCTAAAGCAGAAGCTGCCGGCTTTAATTTCTATTATCCTTGCGAAAAATGTTTCCAGATATCATTTGACGAGCTGACTAATTGCGAAGAAGTGATAAAACTATGCACTCTCTTCAATCTCAAGACAGATCGTCCAAATCTTCCCAAAGAAGCATTGTTTATGGCAAGAGAGACTCCCATCCTCACTCAGAAAGTCTTCAATCGCTATCATAGTGAGACCGAAATGATGAGATATATGAAGAAACTCGAGCGCAGAGACATCTCTCTCA